>NZ_JBITPN010000054.1:0-24637 GCF_050467985.1 Brevibacillus sp. NRS-1366
ACCCGAAAGGGAGCATATCAGATATAGAGGGCTTCCTTTTGTTATTTTTACGTGTAAGAAAGTGTAAATTCTTCACCGCATGAAAGCAACATGGCTTAAACTTTCTGGAACGCATAACAAAGTGCCTCAGCGTCCGCATCCAGCATTACTTCGGTAAAACCTACCGCTATAACGCGGTCGTGCCTCCTTGAACAAGCCTCGATAGAGGTTTTCTTATCGGCCGTCAGCCGTTCGTTGAACCAAACGCTGTTCAATCTGTTCCCCCAGCAATTGATAGACGTGGATCGCCAGAGATAAATCCATGAAATGCTTGTGATCAGTAAGGGAGATACCCAGTATCTCTTCGATGCGCTTGATTCGATATATCAATGTGTTGAGATGGATCATTAAGCTTTGGGCTGTCTCGTTCATTTTGAGACTGTTATCCAGATAGGCCGTCAAGGTTTGCAGAAACTCTCTTTTTCTGGACTTCTCATAGGTGAGCAATGGGCCCAAAACTTCCAGTGCATAGGCAATGAGATCGTCGGCTGAATTTTGGAGGAGCAGACGTCTGCCTCCGAGATCCGTGTAGCTGACAAACAGCAATTCGGTTTGATAGTTTTTCAAAAATTGCAGACACTTGATCGCTTCCTCTGAAGACTTGTAAACCTCATGCAACCCCCGTTTTACACTTCCAATCCCGATGGCTACCTTTAGTCCCCATTTTTGGTTCTGAATATATTCTCCAAACAGCTGGCATTGCTCTTTTATATATCGTTGTATCTCTGCTTCCGAGAAGCCATGTCCATACGAGAGTAAAAGGACAAGGTGATCATTCTTTGCTACGATCATGCCGTATGGAAATCGTTGCAGAAAAAGATCAGTGGCGACTTGGGTGAGATTTCTGCGAATAGGCGAGATGCGTCTGTACAGATCGGTCGAATCCTGGTTTGTGCTTTCTAGATTAATCATCAGAACCTGATAAGAGCGGTTGGCATCCATTTGCAAATGCTTGGCCTGATCAATAAGCTGATTACTGATCTTCCCAGTAAATAACTCCTCGATAAAATGGCCCTTCAAATTTTGCTGTGTTTCAAAGATTGCCTGTTCTTTTACAAGCTCAAAGGAGATGACGGTACTGGCGTGCTCTAGGGCGGCTCTATCCACCTCATCAAGTGGGGCGGAGCTGAGCAAAGCCAGATAGCCGAGACAGTTGACCTTGGAACCAATTGGAAAAAGGATAGAACCATGAGGGGTGGCACATGTTTCTGTCAGTGGACGGATGGCGCTCCCCGAAGGAAATGAGTGAAGCATGGTGCGAATCCGATTAAGTTTCAGCTCTTCGTCTGCTGTCAAAAGCTCCGAGGAGGAAGCGATCAAATCCCCCATTTGGTCGAGAAGGAGAATAGGCGTATCCATAAGCTGATGGAGGTAATGCAGAATCGCGTTTACCCCTTCTCCGTGCAAAACTAAGTCCGCTAGATGCCGATGGATTTCCAAAGAGCGGTTCAGCAATTGATTTTGCAAATTTATTTGTACGTTCATTTCTTCTAATAAATAGATGGAGTTTTCCTTCACGCGATAAAGATTAGCTTTTTCCAGGGCGACGGCAGCTTGATGAGAGATGGCTTCGAGCAATTGCAGATCTTCTGGTTGAAACGATTTGTCAGGGTGAAAGCAATCCAGCGTGATTACTCCGATGCATACACCGTTTGTCAGGATGGGTGCGCAGGCCGCAGAGTAGGGAAAAATCGGGTCTGCTGCTTGCAATTTGGCCTGATTCGCCTGTGACATTGTACGGGTTGCCCGATAGACGCTTTGTCGGTCGGGAAAGTGTGTGCACGTTTTGTTCATATAGGTGATGCCAGTCATCGACTCACCTGGTTTGAGGCGAACGACGGAGAGGATATCATTGCTGCGGAGGAAGATACTTTTGGCGATGAGTGTATCATCTTCTGGGTCGTACAAAAACAAATAACCTTCGTCAGCCGCTTCGATGACGGAAAGCGTCTCTTTCATGATCGTATTGAAGACAACATCGAGATCCAGAGTGGAGTTAATGGCATTAGACACTTGAATCAGCATTTGCAATTGTCTGTGACTCAGCTCTCGGTTCATAGGCCCACCTTTTTGTTAAAAGATTTTGAAAGAGAAGAGTTGGAAGAAGCACCCATCTCCCATTATAAAAACGAAAGGTAGGCCAGAACAATGCGCCAGCCTTCCAGCTTTCGTTAAATCCTACAACTTTTGCTTTCGAATTTCATAGAAACATACGTAGAAAGAAAAAATCACTTTGATAAAATGTAAACTAATTCAGAATTTTTTGTTTTATAGGAAAAAATAGAGAAGAGGGGGATTGAAATGTTGCGGAAAAATCATGCGTTCCTGTACTTGCTTCTTCTTTTTACTGTTTTGATCACAGCATGCACACCCGAAACGGCTGGAACGACCACAACCACTCCAAGTACTTCAGAGCCAACTAGCCAGTCTGCGAGTCCGACTAACACCCCTGCTGATCCACCGAAAGAACTGATCATTGGCTTCGAGGCGGATGCTGCCACGATGCTGGCGAACACGGATGTCAACTACGTAACAGACATTCAGATCCGCAATATTTACGATCCCTTAATCGACCGTGATGAAAAAGGTGCCTTGATTCCGAGCTTGGCGACAGAATGGAAAAACATCGACCCCCTCACATGGGAGTTCAAGCTGCGTCAGGGCGTGAAATTTACGAATGGAGAGCCTTTTAATGCAGAAGCGGTCAAGTACAATATCGACTACATTTTAGATGAAAAGAACAACTCCTTTTACCGCTCTCGCTGGAAGGATATAAAGGAAGTCAAAATCATCGATGATTACACGGTCCACGTCACCACCTCTCAACCGTTTCCTACATTATTGCTGCGGATTGCCGATGACCTCTTGATCATGGCACCCAAGCATACGCAGGAGGTAGGCTTGGAAAAGGCTGCCACCAATCCGGTAGGAACAGGCGCCTACAAGTTTGAGAAATGGACGCGCGATGAATCCCTTAAGCTGGTGGCAAATGAGGAATACTGGCAAGGAACTCCCGCCATTGGGCAGCTCACCTTCAAAATCATTCCGGAATTCAGCGCAAGGCTGTCTGCTTTTCTAAGCGGAGAAATCCATCTCTTCAAAAACGTCCCGGTTGATTCTGTGGAACGAGTAAAGAGCAGTGACAACGGCAAAATCGAGATGGTCGGTTCTTCGCGTATCAATTATCTCGCTCTCAACAATTTCTACGACGGACCTTTAAAGGACAAGCGCGTGCGTCAGGCTCTCAATTACGCTATTGATGTGGACGAATTATTGAAATCCGTGCTCAATGGAAACGGAACAAAAATGACAGGACCTTTATCAAAAGTGAACACCGACTACACAGAGACAAAGGATTACGGCTATGATCCCGATAAAGCCATCGCCTTGCTAAAAGAAGTAAATCTAGACCCGAAAAGCTTAAAGCTTACACTCGATACACCGAATGGTCGCTATCCTATGGACACGCATGTTGCCCAGGCAATCGCTTCTCAGTTGCAACGGATCGGGATTCAGGTAACTGTCCAGGCAAATGAATGGGGGAATCACCTCGCCAAGATTCGTCAGCATGAAATGAAAGATATGTTTATCCTGGGCTGGGGTCCCGCCTTTGACGCACAGAGTACGATCGAAAATCTGTTTACGGAAAAAGCACCGTATAGCGGTTTTTACGATAAGGACGTAGAAGCGATGATTCAAAAAGCGCTGCCTATTTTCGATTCGGCCGAACGCAAAAAGGCATTCGATGAATTGCAGAATCGCCTGGTCGAGGAAGCCGCTTGGGTACCACTTTGGCAGCAGGGCGATCTCTACGCTGTTTCCAAAAATCTGGAGTTTACGCCGAGGCCGGATGAAAAATTCCTCGTGTTTGAGATGAAGTGGGCGAGGTAGGCGGGAGGCTGTTATGCTAGATTATCTCATCAAACGAACGGGTCAAGTAGTGATTGTCCTTTTCCTTGCGCTAACGACTGTCTTTTTCATCATCCGCCTGTCCGGTGATCCCACTGCACTATTTTTGCCGCCAGACGCTCCGCGTGAACAGCTGGAGGAATTCCGCAAAGTGCTCGGCTTTGATCGACCGCTGTATGTTCAATATGCGGAGTTCATGAAGAATGCGGTGCAGGGTGACTTCGGCAATTCACTGCGAACTCGCGAAGATGCTCTGCAGATGGTGCTGAATCGGATACCGGCGACATTTCAGCTCGCCTTTACTTCGCTAGGCCTTTCACTCTTGATCGCGATCCCGATCGGCATTCACTCGGCATATAGACGAAACACGATATTTGACCAGACGGGAGTCGCTTTCACTGTGCTAGGTCAGGCTTTGCCAAGCTTTTGGCTGGGGTTAATCTTGATTTATTTGTTTGCAGTCCAGCTAAAATGGCTGCCGACAGGAGGGGGAGGGTCAATGATTCATTTGATTCTCCCTGCTCTGACCTTGTCTGCGTACAGTGTCGCTCGCTTTGCCCGATTCACCCGCTCCACGATGCTGGACGTTTTGCGAAAAGATTATATTCGCACAGCTAAAGCATCCGGTGTCCCGACCTATAAAATCCTCTCTGTCTACGCATTGAAAAATACGCTGATTCCGATCATTACGCTGGTTGCGCTGGATTTGGGAGTGCTGCTAGGGGGAGCGGTGATCGTGGAAGTTGTCTTTTCTTGGCCAGGAATGGGGCGACTCTTGATGCAATCGCTGTTGAACCGCGATTTTCCCGTCGTGATGGCAGGTGTCTTTTTGATCGCCTTTATTTATTCCGTGATTAACTTTGTGGTCGACGTGCTCTACGCCTACGTCAATCCGCAAATTCGATTCAAATAGGGGGAGCTGCATGAACCAAACGACCATTATGGAACCTGGCGTGAACCCTGACCTTAGTCCTGCAGAAACATTTCGCAAAAGGGAATCGAAATGGCGGGTATACATGCGCAGACTTGTCAAAAGTCCGACGGGTCTGGCAGGCTTTCTCATCATCATAGCGGTCCTTTTTCTCGGTATCTGCGGCTCATGGGTTGCTCCCTACGACCCGAATCAGGCGGAATTCAGCAAGAAGCTGCTTCCACCGATGACGGACGGACATGTGCTTGGAACCGATCAACTGGGGCGCGATATTTTGTCCAGATTGATTCATGGAACCAGCGTGTCGCTCATCATCGGAAGCTGCACGGTACTGTCTGCCGGCTTGATTGGGACCACTCTGGGTGTGATCGCGGGCTACTTTCGCGGCTGGACAGATATCATCATCATGCGCATCGTGGACGTGAAACTGAGCTTTCCCTTTATTCTGCTGGTTCTAGTGATTAATGCAGTGATTGGGGCAGGGCTGCAAAATATTATTATCTCGCTCGTATTTGCAGGCTGGATCGTCTATGCCAGGGTGGTGCGCAGTGAGGTATTGGCTTTGCGGGAAAAAGAATTCATCCTATCCTGCATTGCAACAGAAGTACCGCGGTGGGAAATCATTCTGAGGCACATCGTTCCCAACCTGTTTACGCCTATCATCGTGCTCTCCTCTCTGCAAATCGCGACCTATATTATTGCGGAAGCATCGATTAGCTTCCTTGGCTTTGGCGTCCAACCCCCGCAGCCGGCTTGGGGAAATATGCTCAGTGAAGGTAAAGACTATATTTTCAGTGCTTGGTGGCTGATTACATTCCCTGGGATCGCGATTGTCGTGACGGCATTGGGCGTAAATCTGTTTGGGGATTGGCTGCGTGACGTTCTCGATCCGGAGCTAAAGGGAGATTGAAAGAGGTGACGTGGATGAGCAAAAGCTCCCCGATTCTGGAAGTGAAGCAGCTACATACGCATATTAAAACGGCAGGTGGCATTGTCAAAGCGGTGAATGGGATTGACCTGACTGTTAATGAGGGCGAAACACTAGGAATCGTAGGCGAGTCCGGATGCGGCAAGAGTATCACGTCGCTATCCGTGATGGGACTGCTTCCGAAACCGATGGCTTATATTGAGCGAGGCAGCATCCTCTTTGATGGGCGGGATATTACGCATCTTTCCGAAAAGGAGATGCGAAAGCTGCGGGGCAACGAAGTCTCTATGATTTTTCAAGAGCCCATGACGTCACTTAATCCCGTTTTTACGATTGGGCAGCAGCTAAGCGAGCCGCTCAAGCAGCATACCCGCATGAGCAAAAAGGAAATCCGCTATAAAATCATCGAGACGCTTCGAATGGTGGGAATTCCCCGAGCGGAGCAGATTGTCGATGAATACCCGCATCAGTTATCAGGCGGTATGCGTCAGCGAGCGATGATTTCCCTCGCCATGCTGTGCGAGCCCAAGCTCTTGATCGCCGATGAGCCAACAACGGCTTTGGACGTGACGATCCAAGCCCAAATCCTGCAGCTCATGAAGGAAATCAAGCAACAAACAAAGATGGCGATGATGCTCATTACGCATGACCTCGGGGTAGTCGCCGAAATGTGCGACCGTGTCGTCGTCATGTATGCGGGTCAGGTGGTGGAGAGTGCGAATGTTCGCTCGATCTTCAATGAACCGAGCCATCCCTATACACAAGGTCTGCTTGCTTCGATGCCAGACGCAAACGATCGCAAGGGAGAGCTGAAGTCGATCCCGGGAAGCGTCCCTCGCCCTGACGAGGTTCCGAAAGGCTGCACATTCGCCCCGCGCTGCTCACAGGCCATCGAAAAGTGCTGGCATGAACGACCGCCACTTTTTACGCTGCGCCATCAATCCTGCCGTTGCTGGTTATACGCAAACGAGCATCAGGAGGTTGCCCATGCGACCTGAGGCATTGTTGGAAGTCAAGCAGCTAAAAAAATACTATGACATCAAAAAAGGCTGGTTTCAGCCGAAGCAGCAGGTCAAGGCTGTCGATGATGTGTCGTTTACGGTTTATAAGGGAGAGACCTATGGGCTTGTGGGAGAGAGCGGGTGCGGCAAGTCCACGACAGGGCGGGCCATATTGAAGCTCCAGGAGGCCACTTCGGGTGAGATCTGGTTTGAGCAAGAAAATATCGCGAACCTGCCGTATGAAAAAATGCGGAAGCTCCGCCGAAAAATGCAGATGGTATTTCAAGATCCATACGCCTCTCTCAACCCGAAAAAGACGATTCTGCAAACCCTAACCGAACCGCTGCGCGTCCATGGCATGTACACACCAGAACAGCGTGTCCAGAAGGCGATCGAAATCTTGGAAATCGTCGGATTGTCTGACTACCATCTCCACTCGTATCCTCATGAATTTTCAGGGGGTCAACGCCAGCGCATCGGAATAGCCAAGGCAGTCATTCTCCAGCCCGATTTGATTATCGCAGATGAGCCTGTCTCCGCTCTAGATGTTTCGATTCAATCGCAGGTAATTAATCTGCTGCTGCAATTACAACGCGATTTTCATCTGACGTATATTTTCATTTCGCACGATTTGGGTGTTGTTCGGCATATTACGGATCGCGTCGGAGTGATGTATCTAGGCAAGCTGGTGGAGCAGGCACAGACAGAGGAGTTGTTTACAAATCCGCAGCATCCGTACACCAAGGCGCTTTTATCGGCTGTTCCTATTACCCATCCTGATGAAGTGAGGGAAAGAGTCATTCTGACGGGAGATGTCCCCAGTCCGCTCAATCCACCGCAAGGGTGTACATTCCACCCGCGCTGTCCCGATTGCATGCAGATCTGCAGGACAGAGAAGCCGCCTGTCGTTGATCTGGGCAATCATGTCGTCGCTTGCCACTTATATTCCACATTAGAAAACTCGGCGATGCCGAGCCTTTAGGCGACAGCAGAGCCGTAGTTGCACTTATACTGGATCAGAATGGTTATAAATTCTTATCTGTATAAATCAATCCAATGAAGAAAAGAGGAGATTTTATGTTACTCGCCATCCCGAAAGCAGAAATTCTCGAGCGTCAGCAAAAGCTTTTCGCCAAGCTGCAGCAAAACCAATTGGACTGCGCCATCCTGTTTAGCGTCACGGATATTTTTTACCTCACAGGCTTTTATTTTCATCCGACAGAGCGCCCCATTGGTTTTTTCATTGATTCGAAGCAGCAGACGCATCTGTTCGTCCCAGCTCTGGAGCATGAGCACGCAGAAGAGTTTGCCTATGTAGACAAGGTTCATTCGTATCCCGAATATCCAGGACTGCGCCATCCTATGGAATATTTGAAAGACGCTTTGCTGGAAGCGGGGTTCGCAGGAAAGCGAGTAGGCTTCGATGCCGATGGCTACGGCTCCTCTATGGGCTATCGCGGGCCAAAGGTTAGCCAATTTTTGGAAGCGCAGACATTCCAGTCAATCTATGGCTGGGGGGAGGAAATGCGGGTCATCAAATCCGCAGCAGAAATCGAACTGATCAAGGAATCGTGCCGTTGGGGCAATCTGGCTCACCGTTTGCTGCAAAAGTATTCCAAGCCGGGCCTGAGCGAAATCGAAATTACGACAAGAGCAAGCTCTGAGGCGACCATGGCGATGATCGAAACACTCGGTGCAGATTACAAACCGCATGGCAACACGGCTTATGCCATTTTCCGCGGACAAGTAGGTGCGATGTCTGCTTTCCCACATGCCGTGACACAAAATCTGGTGCTGAAAAAAGGAGATACACTGGTAACGGGAGCGGCTGGTGAAGTGTGGGGTTATCACAGCGAGCTGGAGCGGACGATGTTTGTGCAGGAGGTAAGCAAGGAGCAGGAAAAATATTTCAACTACATGGTGCAAGCGCAAGATATCGCCTTACAAAACATCAAGCCAGGCATCCCTATGTCAAAAGTGGAGGAAGCAGTTCAGGCTTTCTTTAAAGAAAACGAGATTCAGCATTTGACTGCCCATCATACAGGGCACGCGATCGGGCTACTTGGTCATGAAGCCCCATTCTTTGACCTTGGCGATCATACCATCATTCAACCGGGAATGGTTTTGACTGTGGAGCCAGGAATCTATGTACGCGGTCTGGGTGGATTCCGCCATTCCGATACGATTGCGGTCACATCGGACGGCATAGAGATGCTGACGTACTATCCGCGTGATTTGGATTCGATGATTTGTGTTTAGCGACCCTCACTTCCTCCGACAAGATGGACGGATTGGAAGCGATCAAGAATAATTTCGGATAATAGAAATGCTCCACCTGGCACGCTGAGGCTAGGGGGAGCATCTTGCTTGCAGCACAAGTTGGATGGCCACTGATTTGAAAAATTCATTGCTGGGAATACCAAGCCAGTGCTTTTTTCTCCAGTTCGAGCACGAAAGATTCTTTCCCTTTTACATAAGCATTTGCATCGAATGGGAAGCATCGTGCCAATTCTTCTTTTAAATGGCCATAGGCGTGCTCGCTTCCTGTTTACATATCGACATCCACTGTTCATCGTAAGGAATTACTTTTATTTCTTGCATGGTGCGACCTCCGTTTTCTTCTAAGAACAAACAGGCACTCTACGTGATGGGAAGAGTGCCTTTTGCTTACTTACGATTGTCTGACTCGGTATAGGCGATCCATGAAGACTGACTTGCTTGTGTAGTCAGCGTAATACGCGCAGGGTTTTTCACTTCCAATGTTAAGACAGACATGACGACTGTATGAATCGTCACGACAAAATAGATTCAAAAAAATAGACTTTTCCAGATGGTTGATTCCAACGAAAATCGTTTCTCCTTCTTAAATAATCCAAGATAGAAAGTAGATAGAAACGATAGATTACACGATGGTTCACGCTCGCTTTCTCATGATGCCGAGCCCGACAGCTCTAAGGCTGGTTTTATTATACAGAAGGAGCTGTTTGGCATGCAAAGGCACGGAATGGTCATTTTTGGCGATCTGGCGGCATACGGAACCAATTTTGCCAATAGGAGCCATGCGCGCTCCCGTTTTATGGTCTCTGCTCATCGGCATTCATGAAATCGCGGATGGAGTATAGGGAAAACAACAGCGTAATGTAAGAGGACCAATGTGGAAATGCTATTCTGCAATGAAGGATATCCAGTATGGGGGAATCGATATGGAATGGTATGAACGGCTGAACGAATATTTTCCCGAGCATGAAATGAAGCATCCGGACCAACTGTATGCTTTGATTGAAGATAAAGATGTGTATCATAAGGAAGAAACAGACGATTACATTATGCTCTATGCCGAATTCCCAACGTTTGTTTTTATTGATTATCTCCTGATCAATCCTGAAACAAGAGGGAGAGGGATTGGCACAAAGGTGCTGGATCAACTCAAGCAAAAAGGGAAAATGATCTTGCTCGAAGTCGAACCCGTGGATCGGGAAGATGAGGACACGGTTAAAAGAGTGAACTTTTACCGAAAAAACGGGTTTGTGAAGGCGGATCGGATTCAGTACCGGCGGGAAGATCAGGACGGCGACATTTTTGAAATGAACATTTACTATTGGAGTCCAGAAGATGACATTTCTCAAGAAAACATCATGGATAACATGGTTCAAGCAGTTGCAGAGATTCATAATTTCCGCTCCAAGCACTATTATGGCAGGGTGTTGGCTGATGCAGATGAAGTCTTGCGCCTGAAGCAGTGAAAGCCATATAGAAAAAGCAAAGTTGTTTTCGATGAGGAGGCAGCCTGAACCGTTTATGGGTTTGGGCTGCTATTCTTTACCGTCGCTCCTCCTTGAAGAGGCATCGATAGATGTTTTCTTATTCCCAATCATCAACTTTGAACCTATAATGTTACTTGGGAATATCCTCTATCCTGTGGTATAATTTTGACGCCAAAAACAAGACTAAGGAGTATGGATCATGGAAAAAAAGCTCATTTTCGGTCATAAAAATCCTGACACGGATTCCATTTGTTCTGCCCTAGTATACGCGGATCTGAAAACCAAGCTGGGTGCTAACGTAGAGCCTGTTCGTTTGGGTGTAATCAGCAGTGAGACGCAGTTTGTACTGGACTACTTCCAGGTGAAGGAACCACGCTTGGTGGAAACTGTAGCGAATGAAGTAAATGAAGTGATTCTGGTTGACCACAATGAGCGCCAACAAAGCGCCAATGATATTGAGCAGGTGCAGGTAGTCGAAGTAATTGACCACCACCGCATTGCCAATTTCGAAACCAGCAATCCTCTCTATTTCCGCGCGGAACCAGTTGGTTGCACCACAACCATTCTGAAAAAACTGTACAAGGAAAACGGAGTGGACATTCCAAAAGAAATTGCTGGCTTGATGCTGTCTGCGATCATTTCCGATACGCTGTTGTTGAAATCTCCTACGTGCACAGAGCAAGACGTGGCTGCTGCCCACGAATTGGCTGAGATCGCGGGTGTGAACCTCGACGCGTACGGTTTGGAAATGCTCAAAGCCGGTGCTGACCTGAGTGATAAAACGATTGCACAACTGCTCTCTTTGGATGCAAAAGAATTCCAAATGGGCAATGCAAAAGTAGAAATCGCGCAAGTGAATGCGGTAGACCTAAATGATGTACTGGCTCGCCAAAGTGAGTTGGAAGCGGCTATGAATGGCATTATCGCTGAAAAAGGACTCGATCTGTTCGTATTCGTCGTGACCGATATTCTGAACAATGATTCCGTAGCGGTAGCACTTGGAAGTGCGACACAAGCGGTAGAAAAAGCGTACAACGTAACACTCGTTGACAATAAAGCGATTCTCAAGGGCGTTGTGTCCCGTAAAAAACAAATCGTACCGGTGCTGACTGATACTTTCCAAGCACTGTAATAAGGTTTTGAAAAGCAAGAAAGGCTGCCTGAAGGGGCAGCCTTTTTCTGTAAAAAGCGTCTAAACATTCTTTAGGAATAGGGAATGTGATCGTTAAGCGGTTAGCAAAAGAGTCATGCCAGTTAGATGGGAAGCTTAAAAAGGACCATTGTTCTGACTATGATACGTATGTTGAATGTATTGCTGTGTGTATGCATCGTCACTGTAATTTTTGATGGCATGTTTGTCTCTGGCTTTTTGACTTAGCAAACCAGTAAAGAAATATACAGCGGCAACTACGGCTACTACAAAACCAATAATATATAGCATCGCGTCTCCCCCTTTTCGTTTTACAAAAAGCTAGGTCATAATGAAGTTTGCTACTCCGATGAAAATAAAGATGCCTGCAGAAACAAGAGCTACGTAAAAAGCAATTCGCCCATTCTTTTGCATGTTCGGATCTTGGCTAAATAAAGAAAGTAGCCACATGAGGAATCCGAATGGAAAGAACAAAAAGCTAATGACGTAAGTACCCCTCGCTCAAGTGTACTCATTTCTGCCACACTTTCTCGTTTCTACTGTGTAAGATTTTAAATGCGCTGAACGCTTCTCCTTGAGGAGGTCTCATTAGAGATTTCTATTTAATTATATCATAAAGTTTGTTAATTATTGCCGTATATGATTGCTTATTTGGATAAATAATCCGGCCTTTTTTTATAAACAATGTGTTTGACATTGACGGTACGTAAATGTGTACGATGAATTTGTCAGGAGGGATCATAGTGGAATACACCGTACAAAAGCTAGGGCTCCTGGCAGGTGTCAGCACCCGGACACTTCGCTATTATGATGAAATTGGCATTCTCAAGCCGGCGAGAATCAATTCATCAGGGTATCGCATTTACGGACAGCAAGAGGTGGATCGCCTGCAGCAAATCCTTTTCTACCGAGAGCTGGGTGTGAGCTTGGAGGAGATCAAGGAAATCATAACCTCACCTTCCTATGACGCTGATCATGCACTGAGGGAGCATCGCACGAGGCTCCTGGAAAAACGGCGGCAATTAGATGCGCTAATCGCCAATGTGGAATTGACATTAGCTGAAAGAGAGGGGATCGGCAAAATGAGTGACGAGCAAAAATTCGAAGGCTTCAAACAAATGTTAGTAGACGATAACGAGAAGCAATATGGCAAAGAAATTCGAGAGAAATATGGAAGCGAACAAGTAGACAGAGCAAACAAGAAAATCAAAAACATGACAGAAGAGCAGTATGCGCGGGTGGAGCAGTTGGGCGCCGATATTCACACGACTCTCGCCCAAGCTTTTGCATCAGGTGATCCTGGCAGTGAGCTTGCGCAGAAGGTAGCAGAAATGCACCGACAATGGCTGACCTTTTATTGGGACAGCTACAGCAAAGAAGCGCATGCTGGAGTTGCCCAAATGTATGTAGACGACCCGAGATTCACGGCGTACTATGACAAAGAACAGCCTGGTCTTGCTGAATTCCTCAGAGATGCCGTCATGATTTATACGGGGAAGTGTTAATGGTTTAAAAACAATGGTGATCGCGAACGCTGCCTTTCTAGAGGGCAGCTTTTTTTAAGCTCAATGAAGCCCCAGCCTTCGCCAAAAGGCTAGGAAAAGCCAAGATTCCTAACACGATAGGTAAAGAATGTAAAAATGTGGAGAAAAAGTTATACTGGAGTTATTATCCATTCGGAGGCTTTTTTCACATGCGCAGAGTGATTGAAATGATTAAAGGCAAAAAAGTTGAATTCTTTTTTGGCGGCTCTGGAATACCGAAAGTGGTTATTCTTCCGGGCATGTCCTCGTCTGCTTATGAATGGGAGCTGGTTGCCAGTCAATTGCAATATTTGCGGTTTGGTAAAGGATGTATGTGCCCAATAACGATTGAAGGAGTGAGCCAATCATGGAGCATTTAAAAGAGAGCGCTCAAAAGGTGCAAATGAAATTGATGGAGCTAGGGTATACCCATCAGGTCGTGGAGCTGCCAGATAGCACGCGGACGGCGCAAGAGGCAGCAGACGCGATCGGACAAGCCTCTTCTTGTAGTCGCAAGTGGAATCAACCGAGTGAATGAAAAAGAACTGGCAAAGCGGCTCGGTGAGAAACTAGGAAAAGCAGACGCTGATTTTGTCCGTGAGCACACAGGCTTTGTCATAGGCGGTGTAGCACCTGTTGGACACACCGTTTCGATCCAGACGCTGATTGACGAGGATCTATTTGCCTATGAGGTGATTTGGGCTGCTGCCGGACATCCGAAAGCCGTGTTTCGACTCACGCCCCAGCAATTAGCTGAAATGACAAAAGGACAGGTAGTCACTGTAAAATGATGAAGGCGTCACAGGGGCCGGATTGCTCGTGCACATTGTGGTCTCGCTTCGATGAAATATAGATGGTAAAGTGGAAATATTCCAACGGGCTACAGGCTAAGTAAAGAGAAGGAGTGAGATTCCATGCAAAGTACATACCCCCTCCATTTGGGACATCGAATCCACCTGATTGACGGTTTTGACTTGGGTGAGCCACAGAGGACAGGCACATATGTGATAGAAGAAGAGGAGCTAACCCTGATTGAAACGGGTCCTAGCCCATCCGTTCCCCATATCCGCGCTGGACTGGCAAAGCTGGGGTATTCCCCTGATCAGGTCAAATACATCATTGTTACGCACATTCACCTGGATCATGCGGGTGGTGCAGGCTTGTTTTTGCAAGAATGTCCAAATGCCAAGGTCGTCGTCCATCCAAAAGGAGCTCGTCATTTAGTTAATCCTAGCCGACTGATTGCAGGGGCGAGGGCGGTCTACCATGAGCAATTCGATTTGTTTTTCGATCCCATCGTCCCTGTTCCGGAAGATCGCATTCTAATCAAAGCAGACAAAGAGACGCTGACGATTGGGCCTACCTGCACGCTGGAATTTTTGGATTCACCTGGTCATGCCAAGCATCATTTCAGCATCTACGATCCAATCAGTAACGGCATGTTCACTGGAGATACGGCAGGGGTATATTACCCGCAATTGCGAAAGGATGGTATCCATCTCGTTTTACCTTCGACCTCTCCGAATCAGTTTGACCCTGATGAAATGCTGCATTCCATAGCGCGATATCGGGAGCGCAATCTGGATCGCATTTACTTTGGTCATTTTGGGGGGACAGAAAAGGTAGAGGACGTCTATCGGCAAGTGACAGAATGGCTGCCAGTGTTTGTCTCAGAAGGAGAGACGGTTATGGCGAGAGGCCAAGGATACAAAGAGCTGACACTACGGTTGTTGAATCGCGTCACGGATTATTTGCTTTCCGTTGGCATTTCCGATCAGCACGAGGTCTTTGGCGTCTTGAAGCTGGATTTGCAAGTATGTTCGATGGGGATCGTGGATTACTTGGAGAATAGGGCACAAAAAGCGTAGAATTGTGCCCTTACCCCTAACTGGAAGCCAAAGTCGGATAATGGACTTTGGTTTTTACTTTTTCAAATACAAAGAGCAAGCGGAATTATGATATTCATTCTTTTTTTCGCAGAGGAATGCTATCATGATGGGTAAGCCTTATCTGCTCGACAAAAGTCTCGTATTTATGCAAACAGGTGCCTTGGTTCCTAGACAGGAAACGAGGTGAAAAGGGAAGCCGGTGCAAATCCGGCGCGGTCCCGCCACTGTAAAACGGTGCGTTACTGCCGTAAGCCAGGAGACCTGCCTGATTGCTCGTGTGCCTGCGCCTTCGCGGAAAGGATCGGCCCATTCAGGAACGATTCATCTCAGTTGTCCAATCCTGAACAGCCGACCTTTGGTTCCCATGAGGAAGCAAAGGTTTTTTTCATACAGATAAGAATTTATACCCATTCTTATCCAGTATAAGTGCACCTACGACTCTATTGTCGCCAAAAGGCTCAGTATCGCCGAGTTTTCTCATACAGGAAAAGCTGGCGTACTTCACAGTATAGAAAGGAAGATTCCCACTATGAAACGTTCGTTGTCAATATTCATTCCTATTCTGCTCGCGATGAGCCTCGTTGGATGCGCTGAAAATGGAAACAGTCAGCCAGCACCAAATACACAACCCCCAGTCGCACAAGAAGCATCTCAACCCAAGCCCGCAACAAGTGCCGCAAAAGAAACGGTGTATCCACTCACGGTGACGGATGCGACAGGAAAAGAAGTAACCATTCCAAAACAACCAGAGCGAATCGTCTCAACGTCGACGGCTGAGACCGAAATTTTATTTGCTTTAGGTCTGAACGAGAGGGTTGTCGGTGTATCTGATTACGATGATTATCCCGAAGAAGCGAAAGCAAAACCAAAAGTAGGTGGAGTGGTAAAGCCGAATGAAGAGGCGATCCTATCGCAAAGCCCCGATCTCGTTGTCGGAGGAATCTCTATGGAGAAGCCTGTTGCCGACAAGCTCAAATCGCTCGGTCTGCCTGTCTATGTCACCCACCCAAAAAAGCTGGATGACATCATGAACAACATTTTGACAATGGGCGTTGTTACGAACAAGCAGGAGCAGGCTGAAAAGCTGGTTGCCCAAATGAAAAAGGACATATCGTATGTGACAGACGCAGTGAAGAACGTGAAACCGGAAGAAAAGAAAAAAGTGTACATGGAGTTTGCCCCAGGCTGGACAGTCGGGAAGGGTGAGTTCATGGATGAAGTCATTACCCTCGCAGGAGCGACGAATATCGCGTCTGATACAGAGGGCTGGAATCCAATAAGTGAAGAAAAGATTTTGAAGGATGATCCCGATGTGATTTTGTACGCAAATGGAATTGTTGACGAGAAGACAGGAGTAAAACTGGAAGAGATCATCGCTTCGCGAAACGGCTGGGAAAAAATGAAGGCGATTCGCGATAAACAGATTTTTGGTATGGATCAAAATACGCTTTCCCGTCCAGGTCCCCGGATTACGCAAGGCCTGATTGACGTGGCAAGAGCGATTTATCCTGACTTGGTGAAGTAGGATGAAGGGACGTCTATTGGTATGGGGAGGAGCGGGCTGCCTTATTTTGCTTGCGTCAGTGATCATCAGTATTTCACTGGGTGCAGCACAGCTCCCTCTTTCACAAGTATGGTTGATCCTGCTTCATCAGGTACCGGGCTTGTACGAGTATGTACCCGTCAATTGGCCAGAATCATCGGAACAAATCGTGATGAAAGTAAGATTTCCCAGGATCGTACTGGCTGTATTGGTAGGGGCGTGTCTGTCTCTGGCCGGCGCAGGCTTCCAAGGAGTGCTGCGCAATTCGCTTGCTGATCCCTATACAATGGGAGTAGCGTCTGGTTCCGCTGTCGGTGCTGCTTTCCTTATTTTGTTTGGTCTGCAAATCACCTTTTTGGGGCAATGGAGTATTCCCGTTGTCGCCTTTCTTACGGGCTTTGTCAGCTTGTGGATCGTATTGCGACTGGCAAATACCCAAGGTAAGCTGCAGACGGAGACGTTGCTGCTGTCTGGAGTGGTGGTTCAGGCATTCCTCGGTTCACTCGTTTCGTTCATGGTCTCGCTCTCCGACAAAGCTGTGAATGAGATTGTGTTTTGGCTAATGGGCAGCTTGTCTTTTCGAGGCTGGGACTTCACCTACGTGTTGCTTCCTTATCTCGTAGTCGGACTCATGGTGCTGGTTTCGTATGCGCGCGCACTTAATCTTTTTGCCTTGGGAGAGCGGCAGGCAGCGCACTTGGGCGTGAGTGTGGATCGGACCAAGCTGATTGTGCTCATCGTCTCTACGCTGTTGACGGCTGGAGCTGTTTCCATTTCCGGGATCATTGGCTTTGTCGGTCTTGTAGTGCCTCACCTTGTACGCTTGATGGTCGGCCCGGATTACCGAATTCTGCTGCCAATGGCGACTATTTGCGGAGGGATCTACGTTTTGTGGGCGGATACGCTGGCGAGAATGCTACTGGGCCCGACAGAAATCCCATTGGGTGTCGTTACTGCGTTTCTGGGAGCACCGTTCTTTGCCTACTTGTTGAAGCAAAACAAACGGTTAGGAAGGAGATAGGCAGATGATTAAGGTAAATGGTCTGGAAAAGTCCTATCACCAATCAAACGTCTTGCAAGGGATCCATTTTTCCGTGGGCAAGGGAGAATTTTTCGGCATCATCGGTCCCAATGGAAGCGGGAAATCGACCCTGTTAAAAATGATTTCCGGCGTCATTTCTTATGATGCAGGTGAAATTTTGATCAACAAAAAAGAAATTCGTAAGTATTCCCGCAAAGAGCTGGCACAGATTTTAGCGGTGCTGGAGCAGGAAGGGTTGCCCCCTGTTGGTTTTCGCGTTCGAGAGGTTATGGAGATGGGGCGTTTTCCATTCCAGAATTGGTTGGGGGAAGAGGCAGAGGATGCTAGCACGCTCATTGACGAGATCATGGGGATGCTCGGATTGAATCATCTAGAGAATCGTACACTGGATGAATTGAGCGGAGGAGAAAAGCAAAGGGTCGCCTTGGGCAAGGCACTTGTTCAAAAGCCAAAGCTGTTGTTGCTGGATGAACCCACAACCTATCTGGACATAGGCTACCAAATTCAATTGATGGATATCGTTCGCACCTGGCAAAAGACCACACAAGTGACAGTAGTGGCTGTCTTGCATGATTTGAATCTGGCATCGCTGTACTGTGACCGGATTTTAATGCTCCACAAAGGAAAGCAGGTCAATGTAGGGAGCCCCAGAGAAATTTTGCAAAGCGGGCTGATCGAAGACGTGTATGGTACAAGGCCCATCGTCATGGAGCACCCGATACATCACTTGCCGCAAATTATCTTGAAATCAGGGTCTTCAGGGTAGAGGAGGAATCAGGTGGGCGAAGGTATATGGAATGCTCACCACTGCGGTTTCGTCTTTGCAATAGATAGAAGGTAAGGAAGAGCATATGGTTCTTTAATATTTATGTAAACTCTAGAGCAGTATATACACTAGGAACGTTTTCCTAAACTCATACACTTGATGGGAAAATGCAAAGCATACGAGAGCTGCATCTAGGGAGCGACCATGAACAGACCACTACTGATCATTTTATTGATTGTTTTCACCGTTGAGTTAATTTGTCCCCATTCAGGTGATGCCAAAAAACCGACGATTGACCGCCATTCCTTTGAAGCACAAGGAGTTGTTTGGGATGTGCGCACAAACCGAAAAGTGATCGCGCTGACTTTTGATGACGGCCCAAATCCTCTTTACACGGCCCAAATTCTAGCACTGCTCAAGCGATACCATGCTAGAGCTACCTTTTTTGTAACGGGGAAGCAAGTGCAGAAATACCCGAAACTGGCTCAGCGGCAGGTTCAGGAAGGTCATGAACTCGGCAATCATACGTATAGCCATCCGAAAATGTCACGCCTTGGAACGAATCAGATCCAAGAAGAGCTGGCTCAAACTGAACGGGCTATCGTGGCGGCGACCGGACAAAAGCCTCCTCTTCTGTTTCGCCCTCCCGGCGGGTACATTGACCAAACGCTGGTCAACGCAGTTAAACAAATTGGCTATACCGCCGTATTGTGGTCTTTTCATCAAGATACGCAGGACTGGAGACGGCCGGGAGCACGGAAGATCGTTAAAAAGGTGGTCAACAACTCGCGTGGTGGAGATATCGTTCTGTTTCACGACCACGGCGGTAACCGGAGCCAGACTGTCCAGGCGTTAAAACACATCCTTCCCGCATTGCAAAAACAAGGGTATCGATTTGTTACGGTTTCCGAGTTGCTGTTTGAACACAATATCCAGGAAATCTACGACATTCACTTCTTGGACATCGTAGACAGTTGACATCATTTCGCTAAAATTAAAGAGTAGGGTTAGGCTCTTATTTACAACTGAACATATGGGAGATGTAGCCCAAAACTGACAGCGGTGGTTAAAGACTTTATTTACCACCGCTTTTTTTACGGAGAAGAGTGATATGCATGATCAAAAACAGATAACATTGGTTCCTTCCAAAGAAGAGGCGAAATACATGGGGAGAAGGCGAGTATCACTCGTTTTTTCCCTTTTTTTGTGTTATAATAGATGAAAAGCAATGGAAGGGATCAGGATACCATGCGTCCCCATAGGACGATCTGGAAACGGTATGACCTCTCCTACATCTAGCTTCGTAGTAGTCGAACGTCACCTGGACGCCAACCTACTACGAAAGCGAGGCCATTTGTATGAGTAGCAGCTTTATCTTACGAAGTTCCTCCGTAGTCGGTTGGTTGTCTGTGCCAAAACCGACAAAAATGCGAGGAATCCATGATGAGGAGAGCGCTGCAAGTATCTCGACGTTACAGTTTGATTTTGTTTGGTGCATGTTTGCTTGCTTTTGCCTATTATCACATTAATTTTCAGAACCACTTGTCAGAGGGTGGATTCGTCGGTCTGGGGTTATTGGCCAAATACGCCTTTGACTTGTCTCCGGCGATGATGATGCTATTGTTAGACATCCCTTTGTTTTTGGTGGCTTGTCTGGTCAGAGGACGTCAGTTTATCTGGGATACCATATTGGCTTCACTTGCTTTTACAGGTTTTTATGAATGCTTTGAGCAGTATTCCCCGATTGTGATGGACCTGGGCAACATGATGCCTGTTGCTTCTGTAATGTCCGGCGTGTTGACCGGGCTGGGAACGGGGCTGGTGCTGCGGTATGGAGCAGCAACTGGAGGGGACGATATTTTGTCCTTGTTGCTGAGCAAGTACACGGGGTTGTCGATCGGTACGATTTTTCTTTTACTGGACGTTATGGTTCTCAGTCTGTCGTTCTGGTACGTACCATTGAAAGAGATGATTTACACCATTCTGGCTGTTATTATTTCCAGCCGAGTCATTACCTGGACAGTAGAAGCTGGTTCTGGAGTGAACGCTGAAGATGAAAGCCACGGCCATGGCAACGTCTCTATGACACACCGTTAATACGAACATGAATGGTACTCGTTGTGAAACATACATATAGAACGAGCAAGAAAAAGGGCCTTGTCGGCATGATGTCGGCAGGCCCTTTTCATTTTCTTGGTGATTAATTACGAAAATAATCAGCGAGGCCATCGGCGATTGCCTGTGCAGCTCTTTCCTGGTAGCCTGCCGTACGAATAACCGCTTCATCCTTTGGGTTGGATAAGAAGCCAAGCTCTACCAAAACCGAAGGCCTCGCATTTTCACGCAGTACATGGTAATCCCCGAACGAGATGCCATTACTTGGTAGTCCCTGGTTTTTTCGCAGGCGTGCTTCAATGGATCTGGCCAATGGATAATCTTTGGCTTCCGAATAAAAAAATGTCAGCGTTCCACTTGTCGGCTTAATTGAAGAATTGTAATGAATACTTATAAACGCATCGGCGGCTTTAGCGTTACTGATCGCAGCTCGCTGAGCAAGGGAAGGCTTTTCATTGTTATCGGTTCTGGTCATGATGACCTGGGCGCCTCGTTGACGCAGCTTACTCGCTAATTGTTGGGCTGTATTTCGATTCAGTGTTTTTTCCTCGATGTTTGTTTTCATTCCTATCGCCCCAACATCGCTGCCCCCGTGTCCCGGGTCGATCACGATTACCTTCCCTTTGAGACCGGGGGACTTGTTGACTTTGGACACTCCACTGCTCAAAGAATCTCCGACATAGGTGGCAGACACCCAGCCTGCTTTTCCATCAGAAGTCCTGATCTGTAACCAGTCTTGCTTTCGACCTAAAATTTCAAGCGTCGTTCCTTTTGATAATACATGAACGATTCCTTGCTCCAGTCCGGGTCCTTTTCGTACACGCAGAGCGTCGGCCAAAACCGTTCCGCGTTTACTGCCAGAGGAGGCTGCTGGTTTTGTTGATTGGACGGTTTCTGTGCTCGTCTTTTGCAAATAGTATCCTGCGACCCAACCTGTGGTTTGATTGGTACTGATTTTGGCCCAACCATACGATTCTTTGGAGATGGATACCATGGTTCCATATGAGAGAGAGCCGACCACAGATGCCCCTGCTCCTGGCTCGCTTCGCACGTTTAAAGATGTGGCGACTACTTTTGCGCGGATGAGCGTATCGGCACTTGCTGTTAATGGATCAGGGCATGCAAGCATCATGACGAGACTGACAATAAGGGGGATTTTTCCAATAAATTTCTTCATGGTATGTACCTCTGATAGTAAGATGACGGATATGTCTTTCTGGACAATGATAAGGAAGATTAGGGAATTCTAATAGTGTATTTCTTCCTGATTTTGTATAGGAAAATCGGGATCAAGCTCCCATTTATAAAGGGGATTCACAAGAATTACCATTCTTTTTTAAAAAATAGGTCCGAATGTAACATTAATTGCATGGCTCCCTTTTCCGATACCAGAATAGAGACAAAAAAGGGAGATAGGGGTTTTACAATGTCTACATATTATTTCTTCAGTTGTACCAAATGCCGAACCCGGGGGGGAGTATTCGGCGAGCAAGCGTGGGGGTGGGGAGATTTTGACATGATTGAGTCCTTCAAATACCTGGCGCATCATATTCGGACATGTGGTGAAGATTCGATTCGGGTCATCTCTGAAGATATGGATGACTATGTTGATCAACTTCATGGAGAGTACAACGATTTTTTAGAGGAAACGAAGCACATTTTTCCTCATTCCAGGGACTGGGAATTTTTGGATAGGTGGAAAGCGCTGAAGGTGGAGGAAATGAAAGAGAAGTGGGTGGAAGAGAACCGGATTTCTCATTCAGATGACAGAATAAAGATCACGGCATCCATAGAAGAGATTCATATTTTGAAAGAAGGAGCAGGGCATTATTTGTTTCATAGCCGAGTGATATGCACGAACAAGAAGCGGTGGAAGGTCTTGGCTTCCATGCGAGAATTGCCTCTTTTGCAACGTTCCTATATCATCATAGGAGTAAGACAGGACCATCCAGAGCTCGGAGAAGTTTTGGCTGTACATAAAATGCTTCCTGAATCTTTGTGATGGAAAGAAAGGGGCAGCTACCATGAATCTAGACCGGATTGGACAAACACTACGTAACTTACGAGAGATAAATCCGTTAGTTCATAACATAACGAATGTGGTCGTGACGAACTTTACGGCCAATGGATTGTTGGCGCTAGGAGCATCGCCCGTTATGGCTTATGCGAAGCAAGAGGTCGCTGACATGGCCAAAATAGCAGGAGCACTCGTATTGAATATGGGTACCTTAAACGAGCAGGAAGTAGAAGGTATGCTGATCGCAGGGAAATCAGCTAATGAACATGGGGTTCCGGTCCTGTTTGATCCAGTAGGGGCCGGAGCTACCCCCTATCGAACAGAGACTGCTCGAAAAATCGCCCGAGAACTGGATGTTGCGATCGTCAGAGGGAATGCAGCCGAAATCGCGAACACAATAGGTGAACAGTGGAAAATTAAGGGAGTCGATGCAGGCGATGCAGACAAAGACGCCGTTTCCCTGGCGATAACGGCAGCAAAACAGCTTAGAACTATTGTTGCCAAAACTGGGAAGACAGATGTAATCTCAGACGGAGAGACTACGTATCTTATCCACAATGGGCATCCCATTTTGACCAAAGTAACGGGAACCGGTTGCTTGTTGACGTCGGTTATGGGGGCGTTCGCAGCTATTGAAGCAGATACGCTTGTTGCGGGAGCATCCGCTCTTGTCTGTTATGGTGTTGCTGCGGAGTTGGCCGCCGAAAAAGGGGAGCACGAGGGCCCAGGCAGCTTTCAAATTCGGTTATTAGATTCATTGGCTATGATAACGCCGGATGACGTGAGAAGAATGGGCAAGTTGGAAGAACGAGTATAAAAAAAATCCCCCCTCAGGGGGAGAAAATGATCGTGACTGCGACTAGGCGAGAAATGTTAGGGCGTAGCTATAATTTCGTAACGTATATGATAGCAGCTTCTTCTGGTGCTCCGAAATAGCGAGGAATACGAACTCTACTTGATCATTTTCAAACGGACGTACATAAGCAATGGAGATGCCATGACAAATGATTTCTTTCTGTAGCGCCACTGCATTGTTGGCGTCAGTGCGTATGTGCAATTCCACGGTGTGTACCCTCCTTGAACACTCAATAGAGTACCAAAAATATACAGGGAATTGCAGGGGAAATTTGTCGGAATCATGACCAATTTGTTACCGAATTTTGGCTAGGCATGAATTCGATCCAGCAAGTACCCAAGATGGTTAATCCTTGTCTGGAAGACACTTGGCTTTGGAAAAATAGGCAGAAATGAGGGCAGCCATCCTGCCCTTTTCTGTTTTATGATCAATCTTGTTGGAGAGGCACTTCAAAAGCTCCTGGTCGCAGCTACAAGAAAAATAACCTCGTTTTTGATAGCATAAATCGTGCATTTTGCAGCACCTGTCGATGTCGTCAATGGGTGGAGCGGGCCCAGAACAACCGGGACCACACCAGTTTCCGTATAAACATGGCAATCGTACTGCACCTTTTCTTCTTCTGCCCACCTGCGATCACCACCATACCAGAATAGAATTAGTTCCAGAATATTGCGAAGTGAGTATGGTTGCTTTAGGCAAATGGCTGTTTTTTAGGAAGACCGACGAATGCGGCCAATTTTACATATTTCCCGAACGGGAAAGCCCACTTCTTTAGATGTGGGATGAAAGGGAGGTCGGATACGGAGTGCCACTAAAAACGGAGGTTTGTGGTGCATCAAGTATCCGAAAGGTCTATATCCTTTATTTTTCGCTTTTTGTCGCAGTTTATTATCCAAATTGATACAATGTAGTCATGAACGAATATAGAAGAACAAGCACAACTGTATCTCTATTGAACTATCATTTTGTATTCTGCCCAAGATACAGGAGGAAAATATTTCTCAAATCAGAGGTAGAACATCGCTTCAAGGAATTGGTGCATGAGGTATGCGAGGAGCTTAAAATGGAGATCGTTACCCTTGAGTGCGACAAAGACCACACGCATATGTTTCTCAATGCGCTACCAACATTGAGTCCTGCTGCTATTATGGCAAAAGTGAAAGG
>NZ_JBITPN010000055.1:0-19227 GCF_050467985.1 Brevibacillus sp. NRS-1366
ACACTTGGGCAAGTAAGGCGAACATTCCTACGGCAAGAACAAATGCTACCGCCTTCGCCATTAACGGATTGGCATATGTAGTTGGTGGTCGTTCATCAATTGGACTTGTAAGAACTAATGAAGCTTTCAATCCTGCTACTAATTCTTGGTCAACCAAAGCAGACATTCCGACTCCACGAGATAGAATGGGTTCTTTTGTAATTGACAATAAAGGGTATGTACCCGGTGGAGGTAGTGATGCTGGCTATCAGAGGGTACTAGAAGAATATAATCCAACTACAAATACTTGGGTAAATAAGTCATATATGCCAGACCCTTTCGTCAATGGGCCAGCATGCTTTGTGCTAAGAGGAAAAGGATACGCAGTAGGTGCACATTCTGGTGGTGGTGCTACATATCAGACAAGGACATATGAATATGACCCAAATACCAATGCATGGACAACAAAACAAGCACCTCCAATATATCTTACAAGCTCTGGAACCTTTTCGGATGGTTTGAATGGATATTTGATTGGTGGTATTCCAAGCGGTGGAGGAAAAACCGATTCGGTGTACCAATATGACGTAGACAATAATATTTGGAACACCAAGAAATCTTTGCTCTATAGAAACTCAGCATTTGCCATCTTTGAAATAGACGGAAACGCTTATATTTGTGGGGGAGATGGAGCATACACGCAAAAGTACACACCAGAAAAAAAACTGATCATCGGGCTTGATGCGCTTCTATCGTGGATAGCAACCCAATAAGGAGGACTTACACATGCAATATAAAGGTATAGAGTTATCTTGCACGCAAGAAGAGTTAGATGCGTTTGTTGCGGGAATCCAATTGTATACGGAAATTCGAGATTTTTCTCAGAAGTTCAACGGAGTGACTATTGAGAACCCAACAGAAAACCCAAATGCAAAATATTACATTTTGAAAGTGCAAGAGACGCTCTTCCTTCAAACTCATTCCCCATTCGATCCGGGATTCGTAGCAATCACCGACACAAATGCAGAGGCAGTTATTGAAGCTCACAAACAGTCAATAATTGATAACATGGTTATGGCAACATTCATGAAGGAACCCGAGGATACGACGAACGAAAAAATTCGTGACCTGATGCTGGTCGCTACTGACCTTTACGAACAGAATTTAGCATTGGAAGAACGGATCGCCGCGCTGGAAGGAGCTGGAGCTTAATGCAATCCATTATCAACATTTACACCGACCTGATTAGAGACAAGGTGAAAACCATCGATCAGGTACCAGAACAGGTACGCGATGAAGTTCAGGCACTCATAAACGCCAATGCAGCGAATTAAGCGAACTGTTGAGGCGTTTTTATTATGGCTACTTTTGTCTTTGAAGGGAGGTGAAATTATTATGGCAATCGCAACGATTTATGTAACTCTCATTGTTGAGGGAGACAAAACATTTACTCAGGTACCAGCTAAGGTAAAACCTGAAGTAAAGCGCCAACTGGAAGTTTTGGGTTTACCAGAATTGGCACAGTAAGCGCTCTTTCCAACAAAAAGGGCGTTCTTTATGGGGAGAGAAGTACTGACACCTCCCCTATCTTTTTCTATGGGGTTGAGACATTTGATTACTTTTATAGGTAAGAGCTTCTATGGAAAATCCTATTTCCGCTCTCCCACCTCTTCAATTCGAAAAATTAATAATCTACAAGTCGCAAACTGTATTGTTGACGAATTACACGTCAGAGAAAGAACTGACACAGATCAATTAAACAAGAGGGAATCGTGGCAATCTGATACTCGCTTATTAGCTAAATTTAAGAATACTCTGGAAGCTGGAAATGTGGAAAATGGCGGTTTGCAAATTGTAGAATTTGCTATTAAAAGAAGACACATTGATGAGATTAATTCCATTACACTAGGGCGCACAAATTTTGTACATAATGTCAATATTAATTGGCTTGATGTTACGCAACCTAATGACAAGTTTGTTTATAGCATTGTGCCTGTTGGTGAAAACGGGTTGGAAGGCTTCCCTAATGAAGTAAGTGCTGAATCAAATTTTGTTGGCTGGTGGATCGTTGACAAAGACAATAACGAGGTACTTGCATTTGATAAAGCAATAGGCAACGTGGGTAATGTTGATACACAATTGAATCAAGGGCGTATCATGATTGAAACGTTTAGTAAATATCCACAAATTTATTACAACAATCAAGAATATACTTCCTTCTCTTTAACGACTGTAATTATCCCATCAGAATTTGAGAGGTCAGGCAATGCTTATAAAAGAATACTTCAAAATTTTATACAAAAACACATTCCTATGATTGTTAAGTCTGGTGATGGACGTGTATTTGTCTGTGATGTCTCTAATTTAAGAACGAGCCAGCCTTTAAATGTCTGGAACGGATGCGACTATTTAACGGTTACAGTTGATTTGACGGAGGTTGAAGATTATAAAAGTTATCTATCTGATATAGTATAAAAGAATTTAGGTGATACCGTGAAAACAGTTGAAATAACACTCTCTTCTCGTAGTTCAGAGTATATTCAAACTCTGCAAGGCGTTGTGTCTCTTCCTAAAGTAAAAAAAATCATAGAAGTTAAAGTATCCCCGTCAATAGCCGAAAAATATATAGAAACAAAACTCGATACAACGAATGATAAACTATATGTGACTTTACATAATGTTCGTCATTCATGGAAAAACACCAGTCATTATAAGTTTGTACATGTAGATAACTGGGAACATCAAACGGTATGCTGGTATAATTCTACTGGTAATCCAAATGAAACACCATATACCGCTTGGCTATACTTGGAACCAGGGGCAACTTGTCCTGCTGGTAGAACAATTGAGTACTATGAGTTTGACTATAGAGTTACTGTTTTTTACGAGGATAATACTGTACCAACTTTAGATTTACTTACAAACGATTCTCAAAAATTGACTGATGGTAAATTGTTTAAAATTTATGGGACTGCCAACGATGTCGACAGTGGAGACAAAGTAACTATAAAATATAAAATTAACAATCTACAAGAGCGAGTCATCCTTACTGGAGAATCTAATAGTGCTTCTCCTATTCCATTTACTAAGGTACTATCTATCAGAGATGGCAGATTATTTGACGGTTCATCCAGTGCATCGAGCCAGTTGGTTGAAGGTGTGACACATACATTAAGTGTTTGGGCTGAAGATAATAATGGAGGAAAGTCATCTGTAGCAACAAGAACATTTACAATGACCTTCCCTATAGTTGACAAAACTCCAAAACCCTCTACTTATACTGGGTCAATACCTGCGAGTATAGACCTTATTAAAGCGATGCGTTCTGCAATAAAGCAGACATTTATTAAATTAGAGTTTTACGACTCAAAAATGAATTACATAAATGAATTTTCAAAAGCTGTTACTACTGATGACATTGGATCTATTAGCGTGGATATAAACAGACCAGTTCGAAGGACTTTTTCATTCAGCTTAGACAATCGAAAAAGTGTTTTTAACTGGGGAGAAGAAAAGTTGATATGGATTGATAAACGTGTAAAAGTGTATTTAGGTCTCAAGCTCCCTAATGGAACCATTGAGTATGTTCCACAGGGAGTTTTTATTATTTCTGAGCCACAAGATAGTCACACCCTTGAAGGAAAAAGGACATTTGTGTCTGGGCAGGACAAGATGTGGCTCATGACAGATAAGCGTGGGAAATTTTTGTACGATACAAAAATCGAAGAAGGTTTAAATGTTGGAACAGCCCTAAAAATAATTGCCTCAAAAGCAGGAGAAACATTATTCAATTTTGATGAAATCGATGAGGTTGTTCCTTATGAATTAAGTTATTCACCCAGCGATAACTTATATAAAGCACTTGAGGAATTAAGCAGTTTTGCCAAAGGAATCATTTACTATGATGTTTTTGGTTATCTAAGATTCAAAAAGATTGACTTAAATTCATTTGAACATTCCCCAGCTAGTTGGGTTTATAAATTTAATGGCACTGACGAGCGTTTTTATGCTGGAAATACTAGAAAGTTGGATGAATCTAATTTAGCGAATCATATAACAGTGCTCGGTGGTTCAGGACAAACTGCCATATCATCTTATGAAATCATAGTAGATGACAATGATCCTCTTTGGAAAGACCATCCCTATTCAATACAGAAAATCGGAAGAATAACATATTCTCACAACAACGGTTCTCCTGACAGCCTTCTAACTACCAAAGAGGAATGCAAATGGAGAGCAAAATATGAGTTGATGAAACGCTTAGGCTACGCAGAGAGATTAAGTCTGAATGCAGCCCCTGTATTTGTCCACGATGCTGGTGAAATCATTGAAATCGATGATGAAGAGAATGATGTTAAGGGTAAGTATTTACTTGAAACGTTTTCGCTACCAATTAAACCTGCATTAATGACTAGTGAGTGTGTTAAATATCGCAAAGTAATTGATAATTGGGGCTTTATTTAGTCACGTTTCATAGGTGGTGAGGTTAATGGAAGATCAAAATTCTGATAAACAAAAATTAATAGACTATATCCAAGAAATAGTTTACACAGTATTAAAAAATGAAAATTTGCTCCAAGCTGAATGGCATTTAGGCAGGGTTGAAAGTGTTATTTCCCCCACCATGCTAAGTGTATTCGTGGATGGTTCCACCATTTCTCAAAAAATACCTTGTAGTAAACGTGATACATATGCACCTAATGATGAAATATGGGTGCAATTTGTAAATCGTGATAGCAAGAATAAATTTGCAAAGGGATTGCGTGGATTATGATCCAAAAAGCAATTTTATAATCTAAAATTTTTCGGTTCGAAAGAAGGCGTGAGTAAAATGTCCTCTCCCCCAACATTGGAAGCACTTGACGTTAAAATTGAAAAAACAGTTAAGGAATTTGATGATTTCAAGCAAGACATCAAAGAAGAAATGAAGGAAATTAAAACCAGCATCAAAGACAGTGAAAAGTTATTTAATGAGACTATCGTTACAATGCGAGAGTCTGATGCAAGTATGAAAGAGAATATCAAATGGTTAACTACCATCGCCCAACAACAAAGAGAAGAATTATCGCTAATTCGAGAAATTAAAACGGAACCCAAAAAGTCAGAAGAATTGCATACGAAATGGTATCAAGGCTTCATTACGAGCAATAATAAAAACCTGTGGGTTGTATTTGTTATCATCCTCTGTGGTCTTTTGGGTTATAAAGCAAAAGATATTATTGGCTATCTTATGTAATAAAGGAGGTAGTTTCATGTTTCACAAAACAAGTAACTATACAGTGTATACCATAGAAACCAATCAAATCATTGACTATAGGATTGAGTTGGGTAAATCTGTCTCACAAATTGCTTCAGGTGAAAAGGATATTATCTATAGGCAAAATGCTACATTTGCTTGGCTGGATAAAGGTGCTTATAAACCAATCGGATATGTCATTAAGGATGGAAAACTCATTCAAACAACAACGAGCGCTTCAAAATGGAGCGCTTTTATTGTACCTAAAAATGGTCGACCGTACATTGGACAGCTTGATTTGAATAAGACTTCTGATTTCAAACTTGCATTTCAAAGCACACCTCAAATCTTAAAAAATGGTCAAGTATATATCAATTCATCATCTGAAGGAACACCTCCTGATGTTTTAGGTGTTACAAAACGATCTGCTATTGGTATAAAGGCCAATGGAATTATCGTTTTGGTGACTACTGCTGTCCCCTACTCATTGAATGATTTAGCTAAATTGATGATTTCATTTGGCTGTACAGATGTTTTGAACTTGGATGGTGGAGGCTCTGTGACAAGTAATTATATGAATGAGAAACCAGTGTCAAATGAACGCCCAGTTAGTGCTGCTATTGTTGTAAAACAAAATAAACAATCAGGAGTTGATCCAATGAAACCTATCTTAATTATTGATGCTGGTCATGGGGGTAATGATCCCGGAGCAACAAATGGTGCATTAAAAGAAAAAGACATGACGCTTCAAATTAGTAACTATCAATATGGACGTTTACAACAGTTAGGTGTTCCAGTTGCGCTTACTCGCACAAAGGATGAAACACTTGATCCCACTCCAAGAGCAAAGAAGGTCAAGGAATCAGGTGCAAAGTATTGTATCTCAAACCATATTAATGCTGGTGGTGGTGATGGAGTTGAAGCAATTCACTCTATTTATTCAGATGGTAAATTAGCAAAGAAACTGACTGATGCTGTTGTAGCAGAAGGACAAAATTTTAGAAGAATATTTACTCGCACCCTCCCTACTAATGCTAAGCAGGATTATTACTATATGCAGAGAGACACTGGGGCAGTTGATACAACGATCATTGAGTATGGATTCATTGACAGTACAAAAGATGATGTTGTTCAGTTACAGCGAGATTGGAAGTTGTATGCTGAAGCAGTCGTTAAAGCATTCTGTGAATACACAGGATACAAATATACTCCTCCTACCTCACCTCCCAGTACAACCAACAATCCTAAATTGGAAAGTGCATTGAAAGTTATTCAGAATAAAGGTGGAACCAATTCACCTGAATATTGGATCAAGAATGCAATTGTTGGTGGGCAGGTTCAAGGTGACTACGCAGCCTCTTTAATTCAAAATGTTGCTGATATTATCTCTAAATTGGACAAAGAAATTGAAAGTCTGAAAAGTACTACTCCTATTTCTCCATCAAAACCAGATCCTAAACCAGAGCCTGAAAAACCCGTTGAGCCTAAGCCAGTAGATCCAAAGCCAATTGAAACACCTAAGCCTTGGGATCAAGTGCTTAAGTTAGCCACTGATACCTCTGTTTACTTTCAAGTTGGAGGTAAAAATGGTACAGGTGTTTTGTTGAAAGATGGTTATATTCTTACTGCTAAACATGTTGTTCATCCTGATGCAAAAATGAAAGTTCAGACGAAAAGTGGTAAGTGGCATGACATTACTTTCATTAGTGAGCATCCTGAAAAAGATGTGGATATTGCAATTTGTAAAATTGACAATCCAGATTCTACCCTCCCCTATTTGCATATCTCCTCAAAAGGGATTAAGAGTGGTCAAAAGCTTATTGCGGTTGGACATAGCTTAAATAACAAATGGAAAAGTAAAGAAGGCATTGTTTGCAGAGAGCATGTTGGTGGTCAACCTTGGGAGTTTGATTGTTCTATTCCATTAGACAATGATGATAGTGGCAGTGGAACAGTGAATGAGTACGGAGAAATTGTTGGTATCGCAGTTCAGAAGACTTCTGTGGGTGTGAAAATTGGCAGTGTCTCACAGTCTGTTCGAGGTTCTGAAGTTGTGAATTTAAGCCACACGAAGATATCTGATTGGTTAAAAGAATGTAAAATTATCGAATAAAATATCCCTTTTATTGAGAAATACAGTTCAAAAAAGCCTTATGTGCCAAGGGTTTTGTGATTCACTAAAATTCAAAAATTGGAGGAATTTATAAATGGAAGCAATGATTAGTCAATTTGTAATGGATCTTGTATATTTGGTTCTCACCTTTGCTGGGACATGGACTTTAACTCATATTGTACGTTACATGAAAGATAAAATTAAACGTGAATATGCAGATCGTGCCGTTTGCTTCGTTGAACAAGTGTTTACTGATATTAAGGGAACAGATAAATATGATGAGGCGGTTAAATGGTTTGTAGCAAGAATGGCACAGTATAAAATTAAGGTGTCTGAAGAGGAGGTCAAAGGGCTTCTTGAAGGATCGCTTCGGAAAATGAAAGATGAATACAGTAAGCAGTGGTGAACTAAATACATATTACATACCCCCTAGTTAACTCTAGGGGGTATTTTTTTCGAGTAGTTCATCAAGACATTCAGAAAGAGAGGAGTGGTATTTAGTTTGGTGCTTCATCTCTGCTTCAACAATTCTGTATAGCCACTGTTCCTGAGAAAATTCTTCAATTCGCTTTAATGCACGTTCACGGGATTGTTTTTCTTTTTCAATTTCATCTTTAATATGTTCTTCTTCTGTTTTTCGACCGCTAAAACTTACCCCACTAGGGCTTTTATATGAAGAATTAATATCAAGAGTATATTTCCCAGATTTAGAACCCAAGCCGGAGATTTTCAAATCAAGTACAGCAAGATATCCAAAAAATTCTTGATTACTTCTACTGGAGTCTAATTCCATAACGATATTTCCAAATTCTGCTTTCATGATAGTACCGTCTACTAAATTCGTTTTAAAGCCTTTCTTTTCAAAATATGCCCCAAACTCCCTTAGTAAATCATGACCTAAATTACCTATACGGTCTTTTATTAATGAATTTATCTTCTTGTATACCTCAGAAGAAATTAGTTTTTCCTTTTCAAGTTCAATCGATAAATTAAAAACCACCAAAAAACCCCCTTCTAGTAATATATTCCTATAATAGCATAGTTCCAAATATTTGCAATCTATATTTTGATAGAAAAATTCACTAAAACAGGCATTTGCACAATATGTAGTATTTAATTGAGAGAGGGGAGAGTAGGCGCAATAAAAAAAATGACCACCGTAAATGGTAGTCATTCCTCGCTTTTATTATCCAAGCCCAGTAGGTAATCTGCTGAGACGTTAAAGTGTTTGCATATGTTGTATAACAATTCAATACTAGGAGCATTAGCTCCAGTTTCGATTTTACTGATAGTAACTCTTTTAACTCCAACTTTGATTGCAAGTTCTTCTTGTTGAAGGTTATTAGCCTGTCTTAATTCCTTAATTACCTTACCACATCTAGCTCTATCAAACATTTTAAAGTTCCCCCTTGACATGTGATTTTAAATCACATAAGATAATGTCAAGAAAGGAGAATATACAAAACTAACCAGATAAGTCATACTTGCAATCTGTTTATTGCGAGTAAACATGATTGCAGACTAATCTAGTTATTCAATTCAAACGATTTTTAGATTAAGAGAGATCAGTGACATTTTTTGCGAGAAAATACCACTGATCAGTTGCGATACTCAAAATTGACCGTACTAGGAGGTTTATTCCGTAATGTCTAAAATAAATATAACCGATATTCCAGAGTCTGTCAACACTTTAGTTACAGGTTTATTAGTGATACCCATTTCTGTTGAATCAAGCATTGTACCACTTATTTCTACTGAATTAATCCAGATGGATGACATCTCGGTTCCAACAATAGTACATGACCTGTGCTCAATTATAGAAGGCGAAGCAGTCACACTCAAAATCGAGAAAGTAAATTTGGAGTGGGGACATGAAGACGAGGAAGATGATACTTCATGTGGAACACTGCGACTCAACGTGTCTATGGAAATTGACTATGAAAAAGAGAATGCGTTATTTGCAGCTTATTATAGATTGAGTGATCACAATATTGCGCTCAGTCAAATTGAAGTAAATACTATTGATGGTCAATTTCAGACGGTTAAGGTAAGTGGAAATTGGGATTTGACATGGAAGGAGGCGGCATGAATAGGGGAGTGAAAATAATAAATAAAAAAATATGATAAAAACCATTTACAACGAGTTTTGATTAGCGTATATTTGACCCAAGAGGAAATGGACAATCTTGTAAAACATCAGAATCAAACAGCAATTTTATTGAAAAGGAGAGTAGTTATGAAATTTACCCACACAGCAAGTTATGGAGATAAATCCTTGTCAGAAATTTTAATTCCTTCTTTAAAAGAATATGCTAAAGATATGTATGGCATAAATGTTAATGTATCTGTTAATCCCAAATATACAACTTTAGAAAAGAGGAAGCCAAAATGAAAAGAAATCTGTATATCAACAAAGAAGAATTTGGAGACAAGCCATTGATGGATATCCTTTCAACAATGGCAATAGAACAAATTAATAAACTAAAAGGATATGAATTTATAAAAATGACAGATCCTAAAAGAAATAAAGAATAAAAGTAAACTTGTTTATTCATGAGCATGGGGGAGTATATCTTTATGGCAATGACAGAGGAAGAGTTTGCAAAGAGAATATTTGGATTAGCAGAAGAAGGACTAAGAGCAAAAAAGATAAGAAAAATCATTTTAGATGAAATAATCCAGAAAAAATTGACATATGTAGTTTTTAATGTCGAAATGGAGAATTTCAACAATGCCTTTAATGAGTTGGAGGGTATACTTAGATTTATAAAGAAGAAACAATTGAGCGCAGCGTGTCAGAATAGCTTTAGAAAGTGCATATACAAAATCAAAAATACTATAAATGATAAGGTTTATATCGGCTCAACAAATTCTTGTTATGATCGTTGGTCGGCACATAAATATCACCTAAATAAGGGAAATCATCACTGTAAAGAATTACAAGACGATTGGAATAATTACGGTAAACATAATTTCTCATTTGAGGTGATTGAGGATTTAACGGATGGTTGCGATAAACTGTTTAGAGAAAAATATTGGTACGAATACTTTAAGAAGAAGACTCACTGCTATAACAGCGCAAATCCGCAGAACAATTATAATTATTATGTAAAATCACTTGAGCAAAGAGTAAGAGAGTTAGAGGCACTATTGGCTTAAGAGAGGAGGTGAAACGTTGAATGAATACCAGCAAATCTATGAGCTAATAGAGAAGTAAAAAGACAGAGTATGACGAGGTTGCAATTGTAGCAGGTGAATATACTAAACCATATTAACAAATAAAAATAATGGAGGTTGTAAATATGAATGCTTTTGAATTGCGAAGTAAACTAACATTGTTTCAGAAATTGATTAATGAGGCTCAAGAATTGCTTGCATATTCACATTTGGAACCCAAATACAAAATAGCGAAACAAGCCTATATTAAGAAAGCAAAAGAAGTTGACTATTTAATCGACTCAGACGAATTAATTCCTAAAAGTTATACAACCAAAATGCTAGTCCTACATAACATAATGATCAATTCAATTGGCAAAACAGAACGTGCATATCGAAAGATACTAAAGCAGCTAAAAGAACAGGGTGTAGAACTTAGGGATTATTTTAAGAATACTAGGAATGTTAAGTTAGAAGAAAAGTACAATAAACTTATGAGTCAGTATGTCACTATTAAAGAGAATGGGGAAAAGATTTTAGAAACATCCATAAACGACTCTAACTTGAACTATTTTCTTCTAAATAATGCGCCAATTTCTAAAAGTGAGTTTCTAGAGGTTTTCCCATTGACTAAAGATAAGCCTGATTCATGTACAAGACTTAATTTTCAAGGCTCCAATAAGGCTATCTCTGAACTTCCTGAACTAATTGATGGGGACGCATACCGTAGTTTCATGGCTGGTAATTGTGTATTAATTGCAGATGTACATGTTAGTGGATTCTATAGTGATGAGTGTTATAGACGTTTAAAACAAAGTGGAGTAGACATTTTTCAAGCACTACAGGAGATTGCAGGAAAGCCTATTCCAAGTTATACAGTGAAATTTGATGAGTTTGACAATGCAGTATCTATAGAAGAGAACCGTCCAAAGTTAACTTTAGTGAAGTAATCACGATACAAAATACATAAAAATTGGAGGATTATTTTGCAAAATTTAAACTGGGCAAGAAAAGTGAATGAATTTAGACACGAGTTAGATTCTTTCGCAAAGAAAAATGAAATACAAATTCTAAAGTATTGCTTTAACGAAGAGGGGAAGGTATTACTGCATTTTGTAACACCGAAAATTGCTGAACAGTATAAAAATAAAATTAATCAAATTGCAAATAAGTATAAAATTGAAGTAACTCACAATACCCAAGCTAAAAGTCATATTCTAATAAAAGAACTACATCAATTAGTTTCTCCACAAAAAAATAAATTGTACATAGATGAGAAACAGTCCACAATTACCGTTTATATTGATTTAATAAATGAAGATCAAGCAAACAAAATTCTTAGTACATTAAAAACTCTAGCTGGTGATTATGAAATTACCATACTTAAGTATAAGGAACTGATAAAAAGGAGTAGGTTTAATAAGCTTACTTTCGAAGAATTTAAAGAAATGGTACTTCGAAATAATAATGGTTCTGTTGATTGGTCTGATGTTGCATATAATATTTATCTTTCAACTAAAGATTTGAAAGAGCAACAAGTGTTTGGTGAAGTTTCAGTACGTACATAATGTATTACTTTGAAGCTGAGGTGCAACAAAATGAACGGATAACTTACTTTCAGGGAAAGGAGGTGAGAACAAATGAAAAAGTATGTAGGTGGAAGTATCAAAGATAAAACCATTACTAATGTAAAACCAGTGAGTCAACAGGACAAGGAGCAAATCGAAAAGGCATTTGCGAATGCTGGAATGCAGATTGAAGTGACAGGAGTATTAGAGAAAGAAGAGAAGTATCCAAAAATCTTTAATATGCCACCAGAGGCAATTAAACGCATGACTCTAATTTAATATATAAAAATAACTGAAACTGGAGAATTGAAAATGGATAAAGCGATTGCAGCAATTACAGTAGAACAACTACATAATTTGAAAGATGATGAAGTATTGGAAATTGGGATGCTGTCTATCGAGACTTCACCGAACAGAGGATATGTAGTAATTGACCCATTTGGAGTGATTATTTGGACAGGAGATGAAGAGAGTGTTGTTGGATTTGTTAATGGGTTTAATGGACATTGTGAGGAAGAAGATGAACCAGTAGCAACTACAACAGATTCTGGGGGGGTGCTATATGAAGCGTTAAAGATTGCTGTTAGATTACTACTAGATAAGTACTCTAAAGAAGACTTACATCAAGCCATTTTGGAAGAGTTACATGATGAACATGAACTACAAGAATGTTCAGAAGATGAAAACGAATGCGAGATTTGTGATCAGGAATATGACTACATTGATTGCATGTACATGGAACCAACAGCATATGACATTCTAATGGATACGATTGACGAGGAAACAGGAAGTTCAGTTGTAAAAGATGAGGATAAATATGACCAAAAAAATACTGAAGGTGTTGCAGCACATTTCGCTATGATTAAAGGATTGGCGCAAACCCAAGAGTCTGTAGAAAGTAAATATGCACTTCAATTGTTACAGCAAATTGACGCATATAAATGCTATATCAAAGAGTTAGAAGACGATACTAGCGATTACTATGCAGATGAGTTGGAAAATCAGGATAGAATTGAGAACCTTGAAGGGCTACTAAAAGTGTCTGCCGACGTAATTGGTAGCGATGAAGATGTTAAAAACTATTTCTATACTCGACTTGGTGAAACATTCGATGTAAATAGTGATGAAAGCATGACATTAAATGAGACTGTAAAGGAATTTTTTAAAACTAAATAATGAAAGAAACTATATTGAAACTAAAAATAATAATATGGAGTGATGTGAAATGAAGACAGTTAATGAGGTTATTAGCAACATTGAAAGCGGAAGTACAACTATTACAAGTGAAGAAGCACAAACTCTAATTGAACATAATGCCAAGTTTGCAGAAGCATTCATTATCCATGAGGGAAATGTACAGGTAGAAAAAGGGTTACTTTCTAAATACAAAGGTATTCCAATCACAGTTGAATAAAAGACACGTTTTATAAAAACAAAAATTAATGGAGGAATAAAATTAATGAATACAGAACAATCCAATATCACCATTCAAGGGGAAAAAGTAGTAGTAGAACTTTCAGAAACACTCAAAAAAATGGCACTGTATGGGATAGTTTCAGCAGAGGTATACGATGCCATAAGTGATTTTAACAAGCTTCTAAATAATCAATTAACAAAATATGAGGATTCAGGCAAGACATTCGACTCTGTTGTTAATGGAGACGAAATTGAAATTGGTATGCCAATGCAAAGGGTTGGGCAATACAAAATGCTAACTGAAGAACAGAAAAAAGTCATTGCTCGATTAGAACAAATGAAGAAGGATGTTTTAAACATGAACGTTGAGCTAGTCCATTTTATTGATGATGGCTCACTGAAACATATTGGACTAGTTTTATTAGACAGGCGAGATAAAGAATTGAAAGTATATCTATCTGGTGTAGATGGAATACAGGATTTTGAGGAAGTTATTTATCAGGGAAAAAGTGAAGCAGTAGCAAAACAAATCGCCAAAAATCTTCTAAAGGTATTTCATGTGAATTATGCGGAATTTGATGAAGATGGAGTATTTAGAATGTAATAATACAAATAAAAATATTAACGGAGATAAAATGAGTAAAATAACTAAAGTTCTTTATTACAATCCAAATAATGCGGAACCATTTACTACAGTCAAGAAAGCCGAACTTAGGGCAAATTCACCACCAAGTCGAAAAAGACGAGCCAAACGAAACAGTATGTAAAATGGTTTAGGCTTTATTAAACAATAAAGAGGAGTCTGAAATAGATGAGAAACAGTGAAATTAAACAAGTAACCAGACATGAAGAAATAACACATTCAATTACATGTAATAAATGTGGTAATACACATTTCCCTGACGACGAAGGCGAGTACAGGTATATACATAAGATAGACATTCGTTTTGATGGAGATTATAACAATTATCGTTCAAAATGTTGGTGGATTGATTTATGTGATGATTGTCTAATTGACATGGTAAAGGAACTGAAATATGCACCTGACTGGTTTAAGGGAAGCAGAAGCGAACATGCACAAGCAGAGTTTGAAAAATGGGTTGAGGATGGTTGTAAGCCCATGAGTAGATTTGATTCAAAGGAGGTAAGCGTTTGAATGATTTAGCACAAGACGAGGGAAAGGAGTAATACATAGTGAGTTACATAGATGATTACAACGATGATAAGGCAAATCAAGCATATTCTGATTATGTATCATTTGTTAATACCGTAAAAAATCCTGATATGCTAAATGACGTTTGTAATAAGATGTACTTTAATTTTTATATAAAATTAAAATAATTAAATAGATAATTTTTAACAGGGAGGAGTCGATGAGGTGAGACGCTTATCAAAACTTGGGGGATGAATGGATTAATGAAATTGGTTAAGCAAGCGAAATTCGGTAGTTTGGTTATGGACTTCTACATGGACGAAAATGAAGAAATTTGGGGTACACGTGATCAAATTGGTACAGGATTAAATTACTCTGAACCAAGAAAGGCAATTGAAAAGATACATAGTAGAAATGAGGATCGTTTTAAAGGGAAATCAGTTGTCACCAAATTGACGACAACTGACGGAAAGGCTTATAATACTACACTTTATAATTCTAAAGGTATTACAGAAATCTGCCGTTGGGCAAGAACTGAGAAAGCAGATGATTTCTTTGACTGGGCAACAAATGTAATTGAGGAAATCCGTAAAAATGGTATGTACATATCGCCTAACGCTTCACATGAACAAATTACATACAACGTTGACGTTTTCTATGCCAATATCAACAATTATGCAATTGAGAAACTGGAATCTTTAGTGTCTGATTTCATTGATTATCATCGGAAGAAGAAAACAAAGTTACCTTTTGAACGAAGTAGTAAGACACGCCATCCCAATAAAAAACAGGAACATCTTGAATCAATGAAGAACATTATTGACCAGATTGTAGAGGTTATTAATGTTCGTATGAATGAGTGTGTAGCACGAAGACAAGACGGACTTGTCAATGAGTTGATTAAGATACGTGAGATGTGCAAGGTTAAGAAAGAGAATATGAAATATCGACATACTGCTACTAAGCTTGGTCATGCAAATAGGGAATAGTTATTTAAATAAAATTAATACGTATTTTAATTCGTGTGGTTTAAAGGGGAGGGAAATTCTTCCTTTCCCTCACTCCTTACTCACCATCTATTTCATCAAATAGTGCTGTTAATTGCTCATACATGGCAAGATAGTTGTCTAACTCGGATTCTTCTAGATCCTGTATAGCCTGTCTTAGACAGATTATTTGATTGTTGATGGTAAGTGCTTCATCAAACTTAGAATTGGATAGCAGTTGGTTTAGTTTCTCTTGTAGAATGATTGCTTTTTCTTGCCCATACTCTAAGGCGTCTATGAGGGTGGATAGTTTCAAGGGATACCTCCAGTAGAGTGTATATACGAATATTATATTAAAACATAGAGGAGAATTGAATAAATGATTAGTATGCTTACTAGTTTTGAACAAGAATTTGGACTAAAGGTTAATGAAGATGGCAAGATCACTACCAACACACTAAAGATAGCTGAAAATTACAAGAAACGACATGATAATGTAATGGCTAAAATTCGAGAATTCATTAAGTTAATCCCAGAATTAGGTGCCCTTAATTTTAAGGAGACCTATTACATTGATGAACAAGGCAAAAAGCGTCCAATGTATGAAATGGATAGACAGGGATTCTCAATGTTAGTAAATAAATTTACTGGTGATGAGGCTACAATCTTCACGTACCGATATACAAACGCATTTGAGCGATTAGCTGAGGAAGTAGAGAATAAGCGTAGTCAGTTGCAGGAAATTGAGAGTGGATTAAAGGAAAACGGTCATTTGTCCTTAGAGGATTATAATAACATTCGATTTAGTGAGAAGCGTACTATTAGAACATTTCAGGAAGCTGACATTAGTAAGATTTATCAGCTTGTAAGTGAATTTAATGAGTATGCGACAACACTTGATACAGAAATTAGAATGGCTCGTTGTAAGAGTGCGATTAAGGGAATTAAACGTCTACATGACAATCTGGCTACTGATAATCCTGCACAGAATGTGGGAAATTGTTACAATCTTATTCAAATTATTGATGGAATCAAGACTATCCACCATATTACTGAGAATAAGCGTAATGGTGGACAGAAGGCAGCTAAAACTAAAATGATAAATATTCTGAGCCAGAAGGTGCATAGTCTCACGCCACCTAAGATTCAAGATTACTACATTATTAAATACCACCCATTTAGCGAAAACAGACAATACGAACAAATGACAAAAAATAAATGGAAGAAGACAGAAGAGTTTAAGAGTTGGTGTGACAATTTTCCATTTGAAAGCATGCCAACTGAGAAAGAATTGAATATTGACTGGGATCAACCCCTTAAACTCTATTTAGCATACGACCATGTAAAGGGAAATGATGTGCAAAACTTTCTAAAGAGTGCGATTGATATGATTTTTGGTCATTATGAGCAAAATGACATGAAGATCAATGAATTGGATATTAACAATAAACGAAATAGGTATGTAAGCTCAAAAGATGATGGACGAATTTACTTTCTACTTAGAAACGAGTAATGAGGAAAGCGATACACATGCATAGATTTCGTTTTGGAAAAACGGACAAGTGATTCTACACACTTACATACATAGTATTTCCTGTTTTCGGATTAGATAAACATGACTGAATAGTGGACAGGCGATTCGACAAAATGCTTTACGGTATTTATTGATGCATGCTCTAAAAGCCTATAAAATAATTAGTACCACATAATTATAGAATGGGTGTTGAGCTATGCTAGAAGAATATAACGAGTTTTTGACAGTTGACGACTTACAGAAGGCATTAGGGATAGGAAAGGCATATGCATATCAACTTGTTAATTCCGGTCAATTTAAAGTGATTAGAGTAGGAAGATTAATCAAGGTTCCCAAAAAGTCACTCTTGGTGTGGATGTATGGTGACAACTATGAAGAAAAAAATCACAAAGAGGAAAAGAAAGAAAAGAGTAAGATGGTGCCAGATGGATCACTAATTTTAACCGACAAAGAAGATATTTTGTTTTTCGAAAGAATCGCAACTCTACCCCTTAAGAAAAAGCAGAAATTGTACCGAGTAATATATGACTTATTAGATTTAAGTGAATGAAAGGGAGAAAGTCATGGATAAAAACAAATATATACTTTTCCCAAATGTAAAAGTCGTAATTGAATGGGAGCGCTGGGAGAAATGCAGAATGACAGATCACAAAGAGTACGTTGGAAAATCACAGTTCGCTTTGCACATAGATAAAGAAAAGTTGGTCGAGGAATTCTTAAATGAGGAAAGCTTTAACGTCAATTACCTTCCAAATGAGTATTTAGAGAAATTTTCTAAAGAAGAACTAATAGTGCTGGGTGAGTTTCCGCATCTTTTTGAAGATTATATAAAGGTAACTCACAGAACCACGATGATGTACATTGATGACTTGATAGAGGATTTAAAATTATTGGATACAGGTTATTTAATAAAAATAATGAATGAAGAAGTTCCTGTTAGTGAGAAGTTGAGAGGTGGGATGTCATATTGCAATCTAACTTCAATGATTGATAAAGTTGAAAAGATAAAGGAGAATAATACAAAAGGTAACATACAATTTTCCGAAAAACAAATTGAGCGTATACTTAGTAGAAATATTCATCTAATAGAAGAAGGAATGTCAGTCGTTGGAACGCAGGTTAGAGTTGATGATGGATACATAGATATACTTGCAAGGGATATGGAAGGGATACTTTGTATCATTGAAATTAAAGTTGTTGATAATTGTGAAAAACTTGTCTTTCAATCAGGTTACTATCCTTCTCAGTTTGATGAAAAAGTTAGAATGATTACAGTATGCCCTAATTATAAACCGAAAATTCGAAAGGCTTTGGCAAGTTTAAACACGAATGTTGAATTGAAAACATTTGAATATAAAAATAATGAACTATCAGTATATGGTGTAGACGACTTTTCTTTCAAAGCTGCCATATAATTATGTATCAAGTTTAACTACAAACCCAACCTATTTGAAAACTGGATAAAGTTCCCTCTTACATAACAGGTTTTAAATAAACATTGTAGAATCATTAAGGACAATCGATACAAAAGGTGGTAACGAAGATGTCCGAAAAAGATACTCTACTATCAGAATATCCTGAAATACTGGAACCTAAACATATTCGTGAAATATTGAGAATCGGTGAAAAGCAGACATATGAACTTCTGAATCAAAACCCACCACCATTCCATTTTGTTCGAGTAGGAAACAGGATTAAAATCGTTAAAAGTGTATTTGTGAAGTGGTTAACTGGTTCAGGGGAGTAATTGTTCCTCTGATATAATAATTAAAAATAATACACATACGTGTAATTTGAATAGGGTTGTAAGGAATAGTGGACAAGTAGTAGCACATACATTGGAGACAAAGGGGAGGTATCAAGAGGAGACTGCATGAATGAGAATATTATTGAAAAAATTCAATGTGGAAACGGAACAATCAATATCGTGAAATCAAGAAATGAATATTCGGTACATTACATAGATGACCTACATAAACTGATTGCGAAGTTATTAATTGAAGAATACATACAGAAAAACCCACGCTGAATAATCGTGGGTTTTATACTAAATAAATTTAGTAATATGAGTATATATTCTATGAAC
>NZ_JBITPN010000056.1:0-84725 GCF_050467985.1 Brevibacillus sp. NRS-1366
ACACTTGGGCAAGTAAGGCGAGCATTCCTACGGCAAGAACAAATGCTACCGCCTTCGCCATTAACGGAATGGCATATGTAGTTGGTGGTCGTTCTTCAAATGGCCTTGTAAAAACTACTGAAGCTTTCAATCCTGCTACTAATTCTTGGTCAACCAAAGCAGACATTCAGACTCCACGAGATAGAACAGGTTCTTTTGTAATTGACAATAAAGGGTATGTAACTGGTGGAAATAGTGATACTTTCTATCAGAGGGTGCTAGAAGAATACAATCCAACTACAAATACTTGGGTAAATAAATCATATATGCCAGACCCTTTCCAAAATGGGCCAGCGTGCTTTGCGTTAAGAGGAAAAGGATATGCAGTAGGTGCACATAGTGGTGGTGGCGCTGGATATCAGGCAAGGACATATGAATATGATCCAAATACCAATACATGGACAACAAAACAAGCACCTCCATTATACCTTACAAGCTCTGGAGCCTTTTCGGATGGTTTGAATGGATATTTGATCGGTGGCACTACAAGCGGTGGAGGAAAAACCGATTCGGTGTACCAATATGACGTTGACAATAATATGTGGAATACAAAGACACCATTACGCTTTAGAAGCTCATCATTTGCAATCTTTGAAATAGACGGCAATGCTTATATTTGTGGGGGAGATGGAGCATACACGCAAAAGTATACGCCAGAAAAAAAACTGATCATCGGGCTTGATGCACTTCTATCATGGATAGCAACCCAATAAGGAGGACTTACACATGCAATATAAAGGTATAGAGTTATCTTGCACGCAAGAAGAGTTGGATGCGTTTGTTGCAGGAATCCAATTGTATACGGAAATTCGAGATTTTTCTCAGAAGTTCAACGGAGTGACTATTGAGAACCCAACAGAAAACCCAAATGCAAAATATTACATTTTGAAAGTGCAAGAGACGCTCTTCCTTCAAACTCATTCCCCATTCGATCCGGGCTACGTAGCAATCACCGACACAAATGCAGAGGCAGTTATTGAAGCTCACAAACAGTCAATAATCGATAACATGGTTATTGGTCAGTTTGCGGTAAAACCTGAGGATGTTGCAAATGAACGCATCGCCCAACTTGAAAAAACCAATAAGGATCTGATGCTCGTTGCAACTGACCTGTACGAACAAAATTTGGCACTCGAAGAGAAGAACAAAACAGTCATGCTAGCAACCACGGACTTGTATGAACAAAACCTTGAGTTAGACACTCGCCTTTCCCTACTTGAAGGAGGTGCTGTATAGTGCAATCGATCGCTCAAATTTACTACGAATTGATTAAAGATGGACTGAAATCCATTGACCAAGTACCACAAAAAATCCGCACTGATGTTCAGGTGCTACTAGACGCCGATGCTACTGCTAATTAAGCGAGCTGTTGAGGCGTTTTTATTATGGCTACTTCTGTCCTTGAAGGGAGGTGAAATCATTATGGCAATCGCAACGATTTATGTAACTCTCATTGTTGAGGGAGACAAAACATTTACTCAGGTACCAGCTAAGGTAAAACCTGAAGTAAAGCGTCAACTGGAAGTTTTGGGTTTACCAGAATTGGCACAGTAAGCTCTTGCTAACTAAAAGGGCGTTCTTTATGGGGAGAGAAGTACCAACACCTCCCCTATCTTTCTTTATGGGGTTGAGACATTTGATTACTTTTATAGGTAAAAGCTTTTATGGAAATTCTTATTTCCGCTCTCCCACTTCTTCAATTCGAAAAATTAATAATCTACAAGTTGCAAACTATATTGCTGATGAACTACACGTCAGAGAAAGAACTGACATAGATCAATCAAACATGAGGGAAACGTGGCAATCTGATACTCGCTTATTAGCTAAATTTAAGAATAGTTTGGAAGCTGGAAATGTGGAAAATGGTGGTTTACAAATTGTTGAATTTGCTATTAAAAGAAGACGCATAGATGAGATTAATTCCATTACGCTTGGGCGTACAGATTTTATACATAATGTCAATATCAATTGGGTTGATGTTACACAACCTAATGACAAGTTTGTTTATAGCATTGTTCCTGTCGGTGAAAATGGGTTGGAAGGCTTCCCGAATGAAGTGAGTGCCGAATCAAATTTTGTAGGCTGGTGGATCGTTGACAAAGACAACAATGAGGTACTTGCATTTGATAAGGCAATAGGCAATGTGGGCAATGTTGATACACAATTGAATCAAGGGCGTACCTTGATTGAAACGTTCAGCCCATATCCGCAAATTTATTACAATAATCAAGAATACACTTCTTTTTCATTAACAACTGTGATTATTCCAAAAGAGTTTGAAAGATCAGGAAAAGAATATAAAAGAGTATTTCAAAACTTTATCCAAAAACATACCCCTATGATAGTTAAATCTGGTGATGGACGTGTTTTTGTGTGTGACGTCTCCAATTTAAGAACTAGTCAACCTTTAAATGTTTGGAATGGTCATGACTATTTAACAATTACCGTAGATTTGGTTGAAGTTGAAGATTACGAAACTTATATTTCGGAAAACAGGTGATACATTGAAGACTGTTTCACATACATTGTCAGCAGTAGAATCAAATAGTACTACCACTTTACGTGGAACAATTTCACTTCCTAAAGTTAAAAAAATAAAAGATATTCAAGTCTACCCTACTGTATCAAATAGTAATATAACAACAACTTTAGATATAGCAAATGAAAAATTAACAGTTACACTAAACAATGTCCGATATACAGGCAAAGATGAACGGCATTACCTATTAGGCATGGTTCAAGACTGGTCAGATCATCGGATGTGTTGGTACAGTGATACAGGTTCTGGTAATGAAGGTTGGAATGCTTGGCTTCAAATTAATTTAGACCAATCTTGCCCGTTAAGTAGAACTATAATTTCTTATTATTTCAATTATGGTGTAACAATCACATATGAAGATAATTTTGCTCCAATTTTAGATATAAATACAATTGATTCTCAAATAATATCTGAAGGACAAATCTATAAAATATCGGGGTCAGTTACAGATCATGATGAAGGCGACTACATTACAGTCAAATATAAGATAAACAATCAACAAGAAAAAATTATCAGTACTGAAGCATCTAATGGAACTGCATCCCTCCCTTTTTCTAAATTTCTTTCATATCGTGATGGCAGATTATATGACGGTACTGCAAATGTTTCAGGCATACTGGTATCAGGTGTTTCACATACATTAAGTGTATGGGCTGAAGATAAAAGTGGAACAAAATCCCCAATCGTAACGAGAACATTTTCAGTGTCTCCACCTATAGTTGACAAAACTCCAAAACCCTCCACCTATACTGGGTCAATACCTGCTACTATAGACCTTATTAAAGCCATGCGCTCTGCAATAAAGCAGACATTTATTAAATTAGAGTTTTACGACTCAAAAATGAATTACATAAATGAATTTTCAAAAGCTGTCACTACTGATGACATTGGATCTATTAGCGTGGATATAAACAGACCAGTTCGGAGAACTTTTTCATTTAGTTTGGACAATCGAAAAAGTATTTTTAACTGGGGCGAAGAAAAGTTGATATGGATTGACAAACGTGTAAAAGTATATTTAGGTCTGAAGCTCCCAAACGGAACTATTGAGTATGTTCCACAGGGAGTTTTTATTGTTTCAGAACCACAAGATAGTCACACCCTTGAAGGAAAAAGAACATTTGTGTCTGGACAAGACAAGATGTGGCTTATGACAGATAAACGTGGGAAATTTTTATACGATACAAAAATCGAAGAAGGCTTAAATGTTGGGACAGCCCTAAAAATTATCGCCTCTAAAGCAGGCGAAACATTATTCAATTTTGATGAAATCAATGAGGTTGTTCCATACGAATTAACTTATTCCCCTAGTGACAACTTATATAAAGCACTTGAGGAATTAAGTAGTTTTGCTAAAGGAATCATTTACTATGATGTTTTTGGTTATCTAAGATTCAAAAAGATTGACTTAAATTCATTTGAGCATTCCCCTGCCAGTTGGGTTTATAAATTTAATGGCACTGACGAGCGTTTTTATGCTGGAAATACTAGAAAGTTTGATGAATCCAATTTAGCTAATCATATAACTGTACTTGGTGGATCTGGGCAAACTGCTATATCATCCTATGAAATCATAGTAGATGATAACGACCCCCTTTGGAAAGACCATCCCTATTCAATACAGAAAATCGGAAGAATAACATATCCTCACAACAACGGTTCTCCTGACAGCCTTCTAACTACTAAAGAGGAATGTAAATGGAGAGCAAAATATGAGTTAATGAAACGCTTAGGCTACGCAGAGAGATTAAGCCTGAATGCAGCCCCTGTATTTGTCCATGATGCTGGTGAAATCATTGAAATCGATGATGAAGAGAATGATGTTAAGGGTAAGTATTTACTTGAAACGTTTTCGCTACCAATTAAACCTGCATTGATGACCAGCGAGTGTGTTAAATATCGAAAAGTAATTGATAATTGGGATTTTATTTAGTCTCGTTTCATAGGTGGTGAGGTTAATGGATGATCAAAATTCTGATAAACAAAAATTAATAGACTATATCCAAGAAATAGTTTACACAGTATTAAAAAATGAAAATTTGCTCCAAGCTGAATGGCACTTAGGTAGAGTTGAAAGTGTGCTTTCCCCCACCATGTTAAGTGTGTTTGTAGATGGTTCAACCATTTCTCAAAAAATACCTTGTAGTAAACGTGATACATATGCACCTAATGATGAAATATGGGTGCAATTTGTAAATCGTGATAGTAAGAATAAATTCGCGAAGGGTTTACGTGGTATTTAATTTAAAATGTAAAATTATTTAAGAAGGCGTGATTCAAATGTCCTCTCCCCCAACGTTGGAAGCACTTGATGTAAAAATTGAAAAAACAGTCAAAGAATTTGATGATTTTAAGCATGATATTAAAGAAGAGATGAAGGAAATTAAAACGAGCATTAAAGACAGTGAAAAGTTATTTAATGAGACCATTGTCACCATGCGTGAATCAGATGCAAGCATGAAGGAAAACATCAAATGGCTTACGACTATCGCCCAACAACAAAGAGAAGAATTGACCTTGATTCGTGAAATCAAAGTAGAGCCTAAAAACAGTGATGATATTCATACAAAATGGTATCAGGGATTTATTAGTGGTGACCGTAAGAATTTGTGGATCGTTGTTCTTGTATTGCTATGTGCTTTGCTTGGATACAAAGCTCAAGATATCATAAGTTTCCTTGTGTAAAGGAGTTGTATTAGTGTATCGAAAAACAGATAGCTACATATTGTTCGAGCTAGATCAAAATCACAGTATTGATTACCAAGTGGAGTTAGGAAAAAGTATTTCTCAAATTGCCAACAACGATAAAGATGTTGTATTCAGACAAAATGCCACTTTTGCCTTCAAAGAAAATGGTATTTATAAACCAATTGGGAACATTGTCAAGGAAGGAAAGTTGAATCAATCCATGTCTAGCACTTCCAAGTGGAGTGCTTTTATTGTTCCTAAAAATGGAAAACCATACGTAGGTAAACTCAATCCAAATGATATTACCAATGTAAAAATGGCTTTCCAATCCACTCCTCAAATTGTCAAAAATGGTCAAGTTTTTATCAATTCAAAGGAAGAAGCTACCCCTAGTGATGTTGCCAATTCTTCCACGCAACGCTCAGCAATTGGAGTCAAGGAAAATGGAAGTATCCTTTTGGTTACCACTCTCACCTCTTTCTCACTTAATGAATTGGCAAATTTGATGATTAATCTCGGATGTGTTGAATCGTTAAATCTTGATGGTGGTGGATCGACTTCAAGTAATTACATGAATCAACAGATTGTGAAAAATGAAAGACCTGTGAGTGCTGCGATAATAGTCAGACAAAAACAAGATATTGGAGATGGTAATGTGTCTACACCTTTATTGATCATTGATGCAGGACATGGAGGCAATGATTCTGGAGCAGAAAATAAATCTTTAGGCATCAAAGAGAAAGAACTAACACTTCAAATCAGTTTGTATCAATATGCTCGCTTTCAGCAGTTAAATGTCCCTGTAGCCCTGACTCGGAATAAAGATGAAACACTTGATAGCACCCCACGAACAAAAAGAGTTAAAGAATCTGGAGCAAAGTATTGCATTTCCAACCATATTAACGCTGGTGGCGGCAAAGGAGTAGAAACCATTCACAGCATCTATGCTGATGGGAAAATAGCAAAGAAATTGTTTGATGCTGTTGTCTCATGTGGTCAAGCAGGTCGCAGAGTATTCACTAGAACCCTACCCGACAATCCAAAACGTGATTACTATTACATGCATCGAGATACAGGGGTTGTAGATACGACCATTGTTGAATACGGATTTATCGATAATACTGAAGATGTTTCAAGAGTGCAAAAGAACTGGCAAGTTTATGCTGAAGCAGTTGTTAAAGCATTTTGTGAATATACAGGAATCAAATACTCTCCACTGACCTCATCTGGTGAAAATGAATTACAAGATGCTTTAAAAGTTATTCAAGAAAAAGGTGCAATTAATACTCCTGACTACTGGCTTAAAAATGCAGTAAAAAATGGTCAGGTTAATGGTGAGTATGCTGCACTACTGATTCAAAATGTCGCCAAAGTAATCAATCAATTGCAGACTGAGATTATTACACTTAAAAACAATCAAGGGTCTAATCCCCCTCTCACCCCTAAACCAGAACCTAAGCCTGATCCTGAAACACCTACTGAACCAAAGCCAATTGAAAAGCCAAAATCATGGGATCAAGTACTGAAATTAGCAACCGACTCCTCTGTTTACTTTCAAGTTGGAGGTAAAAATGGTACAGGTGTTTTGTTGAAAGATGGTTATATTCTTACTGCTAAACATGTTGTTCATCCTGATGCAAAAATGAAAGTTCAGACGAAAAGTGGTAAGTGGTATGACATTACTTTCATTAGTGAGCATCCTGAAAAAGATGTGGATATTGCAATTTGTAAAATTGACAATCCAGATTCTACCCTCCCCTATTTGCATATCTCCTCAAAAGGGATTAAGAGTGGTCAAAGACTTATTGCGGTTGGACATGGTCTCAATAATAAGTGGATGGCTAAAGAAGGTGTAGTGTGTAGAGAGCAAGTTGGAGGGCAACCTTGGGAGTTTGATTGTTCTATTCCATTAGACAATGATGATAGTGGCAGTGGAACAGTGAATGAATACGGAGAAATTGTTGGTATCGCAGTTCAAAAGACTTCTGTAGGTGTGAAAATTGGCAGTGTCTCACAGTCTGTTCGAGGTTCTGAAGTTGTGAATTTAAGCCACACGAAGATATCTGATTGGTTAAAATCACTTAAAATTTCTTAATAAAATATCCCTTTTATTGAGAAATACAGTTCAAAAAAGCCTTATGTACCAAGGGTTTTGTGATTCACAAAAATTCAAAAATTGGAGGAATTTATAAATGGAAGCATTGATTAGTCAATTTGTAATGGATCTTGTATATTTGGTTCTCACCTTTGTTGGGACATGGACTCTAACTCATATCGTACGTTACATGAAAGATAAAATTAAACGTGAATATGCAGATCGTGCAGTTCGTTTCGTCGAACAAGTGTTTACTGATATTAAGGGAACTGATAAATATGATGAGGCGGTTAAATGGTTTGTAGCAAGAATGGCACAGTATAAAATTAAGGTGTCTGAAGAGGAGGTCAAAGGGCTTCTTGAAGGATCGCTTCGGAAAATGAAAGATGAATACAGTAAGCAGTGGTAAACTAAATACATATTACATACCCCCTAGTTAACTCTAGGGGGTATTTTTTCCGTTTTCTATTATACTTCAAAAACGGAACATTTGTTGCTCTGCATACTGAACTAAACGCTTAGTCATCTCGCCCCCTACGGAACCATTCTGACGCGAAGAAAAGTGAGTTAAGGAGGAAAATCAGATCGTTGTATATTCACAGCGTTTGGCAGGAAAACTGATGGTTTGTGGCTTCGTTCTTCAGGGAATTGAAAAATCAAAAACTAGCCCTAGAAAAAATGTGTTTTTATTTAAAGATTCTGCTGAGTTGATTGAAAAAATAAAACTTTTAAATAAATAATCATCTTCTTTATTTTGACCACTCAAATCGAGTGGTCTTTTTTTATTTGACAAATGAACAAACAAATGGAGGCACTTATGAGTAAAAATCTTCATCATAACAACAGTTTGAGTGCTAAGTTTCCTCAATTACTTGAGGAATGGCATTGGCAAAAAAATAATGAATTAACCCCTTATGATATAACCTATGGTTCAAAAAAGAAAGTATGGTGGAAATGTAAAGAGAAAGGACATGAGTATGAATCTAGTGTAAACAGCAGAACAAATCCTAATACACTTACAGGATGCCCTTATTGTTCAAGTAACAAAGTCAGTATTGATAATTGTTTAGCTACAATTATGCCTATATTAGCAAATGAATGGCACCCTGTTAAAAATGGGAACTTAACCCCATTTGATTTTACGGCATTTTCAAAAAAGAAAGTGTGGTGGATCGGGAGTTGTGGTCACGAGTGGGACATGGCTATTTCTCAAAGGACATCAAAGAAAGATGGATGTCCATATTGTGCTGGAATGAGAGTCAATTCAGAGAATAGTTTATTGAGTTGCAATCCCGAACTATCAAAAGAATGGAATCAAACAAAGAATGGGAATCTAACTCCAAATAATGTAACACCAAATAGCAAGAAAAAAGTATGGTGGACTTGTTCTATTTGTAATCATGAATGGAAAACAGGTATAGGTGCAAGAAACAAGAGAAAATGTGGCTGTCCGAAATGTGCATCACGCTATCATACTTCCTTTCCCGAACAGGCTTTAGAGTACTATTTAAGTAAAATATTTCCGAATACAGTTCATAGATATCAATACGATTATAATCAGAAGAAAATTGAATTAGATTTATATATTCCTGAATTAAAAATAGGTATTGAATATGATGGTTATTGGCATATTAGCAAAACAGAACAAGATGAATCGAAAAATAAGAATGTGTTTGATAGCGGACTTACTTTGATTAGAATCAGAACATCAAGTAAAAGATATATTTTGCCTAAAATTAATCCATATGGATGTGTAATATTCAATCATTACATTGAAAATAGTCATAATTATGATTCCTTTGCTAGCGTTATTTCTAATGTGATAACTTGGATATTAGATAAAAAACTTCCTAAACTAAATTCTAATCAAATAAAAATAATGAATTCTTTGGAAATTGATTTAAAAAAGGATTGTATAATAATCAATCAAAAATACATAACAAGCACATTAAAGAACTCCATAGTAGTCACTCATCCATTAATAGTGAATCAATGGAATTATGATAAAAATGGGTCATTGAGACCAGAATCCTTTACACATGGTTCAGGGAAGAAGGTGTGGTGGATATGTGATAAAGGACATGAATGGATTCAAACTATACAGTCTAGGACATCTGGGAAAAGATGTCCTTTTTGTTGTGGGCAACGAGTTTCTTTAGATAATTGCTTAGCAACAACACACCGAGATTTGTCGGAACAATGGCATCCTCATAAAAACGGTGTTGTAACTCCATATGACGTAACCAAAGGTTCATCAAAAAGAGCTTGGTGGATATGCAACTATGAACATGAGTGGAATGCTTCAATTAATGGACGTATCCGAAATGATGGTAAAATAACGCAATGTCCGACCTGTTATAAGAAAAAAATTAAAAAGTAGATATTTTAATCATACACCCTTATCATAATAAATCGAGGGTGTATGATATTATACCAAATTCTGATGCAATCTCGTATTTGAGCATGTCTAGAGCGCTCTGAGCTTGTTCATGAAGGAGTCGATTAGATCTTGTCATGAAATTCACCTCTGGATATTGTTGGTTGTGTGTAAAGGTAGTATGTGTAAATGTGGAAAGAAATTATCCAATCATAAAAAAGAAAAAGAGAGGATTACTCCTCCCATACTTTAACCTCTTTCATTTTATCCCCTTGCTTAATCTTGTCTACGCTGTCCATTCCTTCAATTACTCGTCCAAATACAGTATGAACTCCGTCTAAATGAGGAAATGCATCGTAACAAATAAAGAATTGGCTGCTACCTGTATCTTTACCAGCGTGAGCCATAGATAGTGCGCCTTTTACATGTTTATTGCTATTGCCTTGTGTTTCACATTTAATATTGTAACCAGCACCGCCTGTCCCAGTTCCATATGGACAGCCTCCTTGAGCTACGAAACCAGGGATAACACGGTGAAAATTGATCCCATTATAGAAACCTTCGTTAGCTAATTTCTCAAAGTTAGATACAGTATTTGGTGCTTCATTAGGGAAGAATTCAATAACAACATTGTTGCCATTCTCTAGTGTAATTTGACCTTTTTTCATTCGAAATCCTCCTTGAAAATGTTTTGGTCTGGAGTGTAATTTACTGGTGTATTTATATCACACATGCGGTTCCGTAAGGGCATCCGCCTTGTGCTACGAAACCAGGGATAACACGATGGAATGACAGATTGTTGTAAAAACCTTCGTTTGCCAGCTTTTCAAAGTTAGCAACTGTGCCAGGAGCTTCTTGATCAAACAACTCCAGCTCGATTTGGTTGCCATTTTCCATGGTGATATGCGCTTTTTTCATAGGTAAGCCTCCAGACCTGGTAAAGTTAACGTACCCATTTTACCATGCGAAAGAGTTGCCGTCCAATCTATACATGCATACGCACTTTATCTTCAAAAGGATAATCGCAATCCTTGACAAACACGGTTCCCGCATATGATTTAGCCAGCTTTTTCATGATCGCTGCCTGTTTGGCGATTGCCTCTGCATTTTCATACTTCCCCGGTTGTAAATAGACTCCTGCCATCGACATGGACAGAACCTCTCCGTCTCCCATTCGCCTTTTTTCATAAATATCTGCAAAATAAGGCGAAAAGGCCTCCATGATAAACGAGCCGAGAGCATCCGCGCACTGTGCCGAGGTGATCACAATAAAATCATCGCCTCCGATATGACCGATAAAATCATTCCCACCGCCGTAGTACTTCGTTGCTTCTTTTAATAGGCTCGCTGTTCTCACGATGATTTGGTCACCTACCTCAAAACCGTAGCGATCATTAAACCATTTGAAGCAATCTAGGTCACAATAGATCACCAATTGCTCTATTCCTTGCTTGACCCGGCGATTCAGCTCCTTTTCGATCTGTACATTCCCCGGCAGACCTGTTAACGGATTGGCAGAGCTGGCGATTTCCAGTTTGATCGATGCCATTTTATCCAACAGGCTTTGTACGGTAACAATCCCGATGTACTCATTCCGCTCGCCAATAATAATGACGACATCGTACAGATGATGAGCATCTCGGGCCATTGCGCGCTTCGCTACCTCTTCCAGCTTGTCGTCTTTCGAAGCGAGCAATGGATTCGTGTTCATGATTTGGGATACAGACCGATCATAGTAAAGTGCGATTCCGTACTGGCCACCGAGGATTTGGTACAATTGAAAGCGCATCACAAGGCCAATCGGTTCGCCTTCTTCCAGTACAACAACGCTTTCAATTCTCTGGTTTTGCTCAAATATTTCGTGAACCCGGCGTACCCTCGCATGTTTTTCCACACATACCGTTTTGGCCAAAATTTCCGTCATAGCGGGCGTAAAAAGGATCGGCTCCACCTGCTCGCTCTTTCGCTTTTCTTGCATGAAACGCAAAAAATTCATCGCTTGACCGGATACTTGTGCCATTCCTCTGTCAGGTTTGCCGAGATAGTACCCTTGCCCGTATACCACACCCAGATCCATCAGCGTTTTCAATTCGCGCTCGGTTTCGATTCCCTCCGCAATGATTTTACAACTCACTTTATCAGCAAAATGTACAAACGTTTCTAGGAGTGCCTGCTTGATTGGATCTACGTCAATATTACGGATGAGTGACATATCCAGCTTAATAAAGTCGGGGTAGATTTCCGTAATGGATTCCAGGCTCGAATATCCCGCTCCCGCATCATCAACGGCAATCAAATAGCCTTTTTTCCGATATTCCTCGATGATCTTTCGAAAGACGGGGTAATTGGTGATCGCGTGGCGCTCTGTTATCTCAAACACAATATTGTGAGGATTCAGTTCAAACTGCTCGAGCAGGGAAAATACTTTCCCACGGAGCAAAAACGGATCGTCTATGGCACGCGGATCCAAATTAATAAACAGCTTTTCCTGCGGGTTTAAATAGCGTAATTGTTCCAGCGCCCGCTTGCGGCAAATATGTTCCAGACGAAAAACAGTATCTGTCTCTTCCGCATAGCTAAATAATGTAGCTGGTGTGGCAAACGGGCTATCCTCCGGTCCACGTACCAAAGCTTCCCACCCAAGTGCTGCGCCATTAGGCAAGTGGATGATTGGCATAAAATGCATGTGGACGTTTTCATCTCCGAGCAGCTTGTGAAACTGAGTGACCTCTGAATATTTTTCCGAGGTGATTCCGTACTTTGCCATATGAACAGCGTGTTTCACTGACGTATACATTTCCTTGACGACATCTTGACCAGGCAGCCACGCATATCCGATATGAACGCGCAGGTCTTCCCTGTTGACAAAGCTGACGTTTCTATTTAATTGGCGTTCTGCCACTTCTTGAAAATGAATCGAAAGCATCCTGCAATCTTCTTCACTCACAGCAGCGCCAAAAGAGACATATATCGCAAAGTCATCACCCCACAGTTTTTGAATGGCGAGGATCTTGCCTTTGATCTCAAAAACTTGGCGGGATACAGCCGGTAAGATTCGCTCAAAAATATGCAGAACTCGCTTGGCACTACTGTCGCCATAACGGTTCTCTACATCTGTCAATTTAACGATATCGACATAAAACATAACTACGCTGTGTCCTTTATCTACTTCCTGGCTGATGACATTTTTCATCCATTGCCGTTTATCCAGAGAAAAAAAGGGGAAGCGACGAAACCGTTTGATGAGTGTCGACAACATGCTGAATCTAACCTCCTCGCCACCTCTAATTATTACAAAGAAGCTTTAATTTTCGGTGAATGGAGTATGAAGGAATCATAAATAAAAAACCTTCCTGAGCAATTAGGAAGGCTGATTTGTTTTCTTATGAATTAGCGCTGGAGCTGCGCCCGTTTTGGCAGAAGATCATGACCTACGACATCGGCGTAAGTCTCACGCTTTACAATAAGCTCTGCTTCTCCATCTTTTACAAATACCACAGCGGGACGAGCGATGCGATTGTAATTGTTTGACATCGAATAGCCATAGGCGCCCGTGCTAGGAACTGCCAAAATATCGCCAGCAGTTGCTGGAGGGAGCTTGACATCCCAAATAAGCATATCGCCAGACTCGCAGCATTTGCCAGCAATCGAAACTACTTCTGTGGCCGACTCATTCATTTTATTTGCAATCGATGCTTCGTATTCCGCTTGGTACAATGCTGGTCGCAGGTTATCTGTCATGCCGCCGTCTACTGCCACATATTTGCGCACATTCGGGATTTCCTTTTGCGAGCCAATGCGATATAGCGTTGTCCCAGCATCACCGACAATGCTGCGGCCCGGCTCAATCCACAGCTCTGGCAATGGAATGTGCAGTGCTTGCAGTTCTTTGCGGACGAGGTCCGTAATCGCTTTGATATAGGTGAGGGCAGGCTGAGGTGTATCTCCCTCCACATAGCGAATACCGAAGCCGCCACCTACATTTAACACTTCCGGTAGAAACCCGTGCTGTTCTTTGGCTTCACCCAGCAGTTCGGTCAATTTTTTAACGGCGACTAGGAAGCCCTCTGTTTCAAAAATTTGCGAGCCGATGTGGCTGTGTACACCCAATAAATGGAGATGATTGCTTTCGTGCGCGTACTTGATGGCGTCTAGCGCTTGACCATTTTTCACATCGAATCCAAACTTAGAGTCAATCTGCCCAGTAGAAATATACTCGTGAGTATGTGCCTCTACACCTGGCGTTACACGCAGCAGAACAGAAACACTCTCGCCTCGTTCTTCTGCCAACTGATCCAGTGTGTACAATTCATAAAAGTTGTCTACGACAAAACAGCCGATTTTGGCATCCAATGCCATCACAATTTCATCGACCGACTTGTTGTTGCCATGAAAATGGATGCGATCTACAGGGAATCCGGCTTGCAAAGCCGTATACAGCTCGCCACCGGATACGACGTCCAGAGACATGCCTTCTTCTTCTACCAGCTTGCACATCGCCATCGTACAAAATGCCTTGCTCGCATAGGCTACCTGAAAGGAAAACCCTGATTGCCGAAGGGCATCTACAAACTGTCTGCAATTGCTGCGGATCAGCGCTTCGTCGTATACATATAGTGGCGTACCGTAAGTTGCTGCTAGCTGTGTGGCATCACAGCCTCCGATCTCCAAGTTTCCTCGTTCATTCACTCGACTTGTCCCGTGTAAAAACATGTTTGGTTCCTCCCCAGAATCTGACACCGAATCAACCTGCAACTTTTATAAAAAAACCTCTATCGAGGGATAAACATGATGTGCAACCGCGTTTTAGCGGAAAGGCGAAAAGTTATTCTTGCTGCATCAGGAAGGAGACACATAAGGTTTGCACTTTCTGATTCAGTAAAGAAAGGCAACCGACAGTGAGGCGTCAGTTGCCATACATAACGAACGTAGTAAGGCTTCCCCATCCAATTTACTACACGAACGTTTATTTGACAATGGGTGTTGGAAGACGTTTTCAGAATATTATTGCCGGGAGGTATTCTGTGAACGTACGATGCTCGGGCGGTTGTTTTTTTTGGGTACGGCCATCCGTACGATGATATCTTTCATCGCTTTATAGTTGAACGGAATAAAAGGCCATAAGTAAGGCGTGTTGAGGGAACGCGTTGCTGCGAGACCCACTAGGACAACAGTAAAACCGATCATGAGTCCCGGGATGGAGAAGAATCCTACCATCAAAATCAAGAATATACGTACAAGCCGATTTGCCAGACTCAATTCGTAGCTGGGGGTTGCAAACATCCCAATCGCTGCAACGGCCAGATACAAGATAACCTCCGGAGCAAACAGCCCGACTTTGATCGCCACGTCCCCAACCAATATAGCTGCCAAGAGGCCCATTGCAACTGATAACGGCGTAGGCGTGTGAATCGCAGCCATGCGCATCAGATCTAGCCCGACCTCTGCCATTATGAATTGAGCTAAAAGAGGGACACTCCCCTTTTCCTTGATCCCGATAAAAAAGAGTGCCTCTGGGACCATAGACGGATTCATGATGAGAAGCAGCCAGATTGGCAAGATGAATACGGAGGCCACAATACCAAAGAAGCGGACCCAGCGTAAATAAGCACCCACTACAGGGGTTTGCCGATACTCCTCCGCATGCTGCACATGATGAAAATAAGTAGCGGGAGTAATCATGACGCTCGGCGAAGTATCTACATAAATCAGGACATGGCCCTCGAGGAGGTGTACGGCAGCTACATCTGGTCGCTCTGTGTAGCGTACTAAAGGAAAGGGATTGAATGTTTTTCCAATGATGAATTCCTCTACGGTTTTTTCCGCCATCGGAATCCCGTCAATCTGGATATTTTGCAATCGGTCTCGCAAGGTATCAACCAGATCATGGTTCGCTACATCCTGCAAGTAAGCGAGTGCTACATCCGTCTTTGTTCGTTCTCCAATTTGCATAATTTCAAATCGTAACCGTTCATCGCGCAACCTCCTACGGGTCAGAACGGTATTCAATACCAGTGCTTCCGTAAAACCGTCATGCGCCCCTCTGACAATTCTCTCTGTATCAGGCTCTTGGGGAGAACGGACAGGTAATATTTTTGCATCCAGGATGATTGCCTGATCACAATGGTCGAGAATCAGTCCGACTTGACCGACTAACAGCTTGTCCATGAATTCATCCGTCGTACCTACTTTTTCCATTTGATAGAACGGGATGTATTTATAAAACAAGTAATTGAACAAGCTATCCTGAATATCCCTCTCTCGCAAATCATTTAAATCTTTCATGATCAGGGTAACAAGATGGCTGTCCGCAAAACCATTAATGTAGTACAAAAGTAAGCGTGTTCTCCCGACAAAAAACTCGTGGACTCCGATGTCAAAGCCAGTGCCAATGCCTAGCCTGTCATTTAAATAATCTTTGTTTTCTTCAAGTTGGTCCGAGATGGGGCGCCGCTTTTCCGTGACCTGTACCATGAGGGCCGCTCCTTTCCAGTATCCATTGCACTGCTTTTTTCGTAATCGGACAGCCTTTTTGCAAACTGTCTCTTCCCTGCATCTTTCCGATATCGCCGATACCGATGAGATTCGGCACATGAAGAGTATTTAAGATATCTACAGTATCTCCATAAATGTGGTGAGCGAGGTCAGGATCCGCATAGCCATCCTTGTCTACGGCCTCTGGGACAATTTGCCCTTGGTTATCGATTGAGTACGCTACAGTCGCACCTTTTACCCATCGTGTATTAGATGCGACAGCGATAGCGCCAATCACTTCAACATCAGGATGCCGAACAACGTATTCAATGGCCCGCTCTCCACGTCCCTTGCCGAAATCACCGTTGTCATCAAACATGACAATGACCGGATCATGCGGAGCCATTTTGATCAGCTCCACTATCTGATTTCCTCGAAGCGGTGTCGGATTCCCGGCCGACAACGAAATACATCGGCCTCCAATCTCCCGAGCAACCGTCTCCATTACTTTTTGTGCCACATGATCACCGTCTGTTACCAGGATCACTCTGCGCCGCAGTCCATCCATGGTTGGTCACCGCCCTTTTGCTCATGCCCCTTACCCTTTTGGCTTAAAGATTAGGGAAGCGAAAAATCCAAAGGCAATCGCGGCAGAAATCCCCGCACTCGTGACCTCAAAAATTCCTGTGGCTACGCCAATCAATCCATGCTGCTCTGCTTCCCCGATTGCGCCGTGATATAAGGAATGGCCAAAGCTCGTAATCGGAACAGTCGCCCCTGCACCTGCAAAATCAATAAATTTGTCATATATACCGAAAAAATCGAGAACGACACCAGTAACGACGAGTGTACTCATGACATGAGCAGGAGTTAGTTTTCCTACATCGAGAAGCAATTGTCCTACTACGCAAATAAGCCCTCCGACAATAAATGCAATCAGGTATTCCATCATGCTCCTCCTTCCAATGCCACCGCATGAGCGATGCACGGGATTGAATTACCTTGCTGATAGCTTACAGGGCTAAGCAGGGCTCCTGTAGCACAGACCAATACTTTTTTTAGCAAACCACGATTGAGCTGATCTAAAATATAGCTGTATGTGACTACCGCACTGCTTGCACAACCGCTCCCACCCGCGAATACATCCTGGTCAGGGGAATAAATCATCAGCCCACAGTCGTTGTAAACCTGATCCATGTCGTACCCATCTTGCAGCAGCAGCTCTTTTGCAATGGGATAACCGACCGAAGCCAGATCTCCTGTCACAATCAAATCATAGTACTCTGGTGTGCGCCCCGTATCTTGAAAATGTGTAGAGATGGTAGAGACAGCTGCCGGAGCCATTGCCGAGCCCATATCAAAGGGGTCTTTCACTCCCATGTCCACTACCTTACCCATTGTCGCATAGGTGATACGCGGTCCATTCCCGCCAATCCCGACTAGACCTGCTCCTGCCCCTGTTACCGTCCATTGCGCGGAAGGCGGTTTTTGCCCCCCGTATTCAGTCGGATACCGGTACTGCCTCTCTGCCGTCGCATTATGACTACTGCAAGCAGCAATCGCCCTATTGGCGTAGCCTGCATTGACCAAAGACGCAGCTGTGCTCAAGGTCAGCATAGATGTAGAACAAGCTCCGTACATGCCGAGCAAAGGAATCGCCAGTTTTTCGGCTGTAAAATTGGTCGTTATATTTTGATTCAACAAGTCTCCGGCAAGAATTACATCCACATCCTGCCCGGTGATTCCCGCCTTTTTGAACAGAATGGTTACCGCGTCCTCCATTAACTGACGTTCTGCATCTTCCCAGGTCTGCTGTCCTGCGTACATATCGTCATAAATCTTGTCAAACAGTGATGCCAGGGGTCCCTCGCCTTCTTTCGGACCAACAGCCACAGCCGAAGCTTGCAATCGTACGTCTTCCGCAAAATGCCACGTTTGCCGGTTGATTCGAGACGCCTGTTTTTGGCCTGCCACCAACAGCCCTCCTCAGAAGATCATCTTTATTACACTTTTCAAGATCCCCGCGACAAAAGCAGCCACTACCCCAAACACTATGACAGAGCCAGCCAATTTGAACATATTCCCTCCTACACCGAGAACCAGTCCTTCACTTCGATGCTCGATCGCTGCCGCTGCAATGGAATTGGCAAAACCGGTAACCGGAACTGCTGAGCCTGCTCCTGCATACTGACCGATATTGTCGTACACACCCAGACCAGTCAGTAAGACAGCAATAAAGATAAGAGTCGCTACGGTCGGATTGCTAGCCGTCTTCTCTGTAAATCCAAAGAAGTAAATATACATATTTTGCAGGGCTTGTCCCAAGAGACAAATCGTTCCCCCTACCCAAAACGCTCGAATGGAGTTTAACAGTACATTACGCTTGGGCTGAAATTTGGCTGCCTGCTGCTGATAGAGCTGCTTTGTCATCTGCATGGATGATCCAATAGGTTTGGATTTCGTTTTGGTCGCCATGCCCTTTCACTCCTTCTTTTGCTAAAATACGATAACCCTTTTCGAAGCCATACGTATATCTTTCCTATTTCTAAAGATGCCTATGAATAGTGGTATTTACCAGTTTACAGGTGCAAAAGCCACTGGAGGAGCGAACCCGTTACTTTGCCGAACACAACGGCCATTAACAAGAAAAGAAGATTTCCATCCATATGCAGACGTTTGGCTACTATCGGAAATACATTCAAAACTTCCGTTAGACCTGCCGCGAGAGTCCCGACAAAAATACCTGCGAATAAACCATAGATAGCAGTAACCAATACAGGTAATTCAACGCCCCAATGAAAAAAGTCGATCAGTGTAAAAACGAGTACTCCGCTTACCAAAGCCCATTCGAAGCCTCGTATATGACGGTGTGCATTGGTTAGCTGAGTCAATCGCGGAATGATATCCAGAACCGTAATGAACGCAACAAAGCCGCTTCCGACCGCAAGCCCTCCACCTAGCCCGATCAATACTAAAAACATGCATGCCAGAATGCTCATATTTTCGTTCGCTGATTTTCCTTGTTCTCGTGTTGAATGTAATATTGGTCAAGGTTTTGTTGGTACAAAAATAATTCGACTTCCAAAGGGCTCGGTTCTTCATTGATCTTTTTCTTGAAGATATGGTTGAAAAATAGAATCATCCCCAGTCCTATCCCGACAGAATAAGGTATTTGTAACCAGAGTGGCTGGTGACTTTTTTCGCCTGTGATGAGGTAATAAATGCGTTCGTGAACCTGCATCATGCTAACATCCGTGTGGAAGTTCATAATCGCAAGACCGGATCCGATAAATAAGATGAGCCACACTAGTGCAACGAGCACCAGATTTGCTTTTTTACGCGGATTTTGGACCTCGACAATAATTTGCGGTGAACCTTGAATATCCAGCTCGGCATCAGGATAAGCGGAGCGCAGTCGTTGGATCACTTGCATAATATCAATAATGATAAGGTTGCCATCCTTTGGCTCCACCCGATAAATGGGCATCCGTTTGATTGCTTCTTCACGTTCCCCATCCCAATAAATCTGACAAATATCTCCCATCGTGATTAAGGCTTGTGGCTTTACTGCCAATCGTTTTCGCAGGCGCAGAAATAACGTTTCCTTCATGAAAGCTCCTCCTTTCGCCTTTCATGCGTTTTCCCCGCTAGTATGTGCGTCATCAAAAAAGCCATGCAAAAAACACCAAAGCATTTTTACCTTGGTGTTTTTTGGGTATTCTCGGGCTAGCACTGATGGGGGATGGGCTAGTTTTCGATTTGATCCTTTATGGTTTGTAGGATGCGCTTTTCCAAACGAGAGACCTGGACTTGTGAGATCCCTAATCGCTCCGCTACCTCGGACTGTGTCTGATCCTTGTAGTAACGCAAATAGACAATTAGCTGTTCTCTCTCGGTCAACCGGCTGATCGCATCTTTCAGCGCAATCTTCTCAAACCATTTGTTTACACTTTCATCCGCAATCTGGTCGATCAACGTAATCGGATCTCCATCATTTTCAAAGACCGTTTCATGGATCGAAGAAGGTGCTCGATTCGCTTCCTGTGCAAAAACAACTTCCTCTGGTGTGATCCCTACCACTTCTGCCACTTCCGCAATCGTAGGGGCACGACCAAATTGCTTGTACAGTTCATCCTTTGTTCTACGTACTTTATTTGCTGTTTCCTTGAGTGATCGACTTACCTTAACTGTGCCGTCATCACGTAAAAAGCGTTGAATTTCTCCAATAATCATTGGCACCGCATAGGTGGAAAATCGCACATCATAGGAGAGATCAAACTTATCTACGGCTTTCAGCAAGCCGATACAACCGATCTGAAATAAATCATCCGCTTCGTATCCACGGTTGATAAAACGCTGGACGACAGACCAGACCAGCCTTATGTTGCTGTTCACTAGAAGTTCGCGGGCGTTGGCGTCTCCAGCCTGGCTCTTGGCGATCAGTTCCTTCACTTGGTCATTGGTCAGAAATGGTTGACTCGCGTTTTTAATATCGGCACCCATTGGCACTACCCCTAATTTTGCAAGGCTTTGGCAAACGACAGGCGTTTGGTGAGGCGAACAGTCGTGCCTTTACCAACTGCTGTCGCCACTTCCAAAGAATCCATGAAATTCTCCATAATGGTGAAGCCCATTCCAGAGCGTTCCAATTCCGGTTTGGTCGTATAGAGTGGCTGCATGGCTTGCTCCACATCCTCAATTCCTTTTCCGTTGTCTTCCACGACAACCTCCACCGTTCCCTCGTCTAATCGCACGGAGATATGTACCACACCCTCGGGATTCTCGTCATATCCGTGAATGATGGCATTCGTTACAGCCTCGGAAATAACGGTTTTCATTTCTTCCAACTCGTCCATCGTAATATCCAAATGAGAAATGAATGAAGCGACGGCCACGCGCGCAAAAGCTTCATTTTGGCTCAATGCTGCAAACGATACGGACATGAAATTACGCTGTACTGTCATTTACGCCACCCCCAGGACAAGCAGTGCATCTGCTTCGTTCTCACGAAACTTGATCACTTTAAACAATCCGGACATCTCAAAAATTCGGTAGATGGTTGGATTAATCGAGCATACGTACATTTCTCCAGAACGAGCCGAGATTTGTTTGTATCTACCCAAAATAACCCCAATGCCGGAGCTGTCCATAAACGTCAAATCAGCTAAACTAAGTACAATGTGACGAATCTCAGGGGTACGTAAAATTTCATCCACACGACTACGCAAATCTTCTGCCGTATGATGGTCGAGCTCTCCTTGCAAGCGAATTACCAGCACATCCTGCCGGGTCTCCATCGCAATGCGTAAACTCATGGCTGACTCACTCCTTCTCCCGTATTAAAATGTCTCTTTCTGCTTCTCTATAACCAATTCCTGCCAGTCGACAAAAGAACAAAAAAATCGAGCAGCCGCATCTTCTCATTCGAGGCAACTCGATTCTTTTCGCGCTCATGATGTCTCTTTAGTAGCTGATCAACACATTCTTGGTCGTCCGCTTAAGAATCTCCCACATGCCTGCTTTTTCAACTGTTTGTTCTGGGTATAAATCAATCCGGTTAACATCTTTCCCATCTTTGGTGCGAATGAAGATGTGGCCTACGACCTGTTCCTTGCTGACTGGCGCATTGACTGAAGGATTTACGACCACTTCCTTCGTGAACGTATCAGCGGATTCCCCCTTTTTCATGAGCAGGCTTACCGAATGTGGTGTGACAACGTTAATCTGTGGCTGCTGCCCCTTGTCCACCGTGAGCTGTTCTACCGTTTCTCCTTTTTTGTACATCGGCATGACTTGAAAATGGGTAAATGCGTAATTGAACATGGTAGAAACCTCGTTGTTGCGTGTCTTCACGTCTGGTTCTCCCATAACTACCGAAATCACCCGCATGTTGTTGCGTTTTGCTGTAGCTGTCAGGCAATATTTGGCTTCGGCGGTATAGCCTGTCTTCAGCCCATCCACGCCTTCATAAAAACGTACGAGCCTGTTTGTATTAACCAACCAGAACGGGTTTGCCGAGTCTTTGCGCAAATAGTCCTGATACGTACCTGTAAATCGGGTAATTCCTTCGTGCTTCAAAAGCTCTCTGGACATAATAGCAATATCCGTTGCAGACGAATAATGATTTGGAGCAGGCAACCCGTTTGAATTGACGAAGTTCGTATTTTTCATCCCTAATTGCTTCGCCCGTTCATTCATCTTGGCGACAAAGGCTTCTTCGGTACCACTCAAATGCTCCGCCATTGCAACGGATGCATCATTTCCGGAAGCAATCGCAATTCCTTTGATCATATCCTCTACAGCCATTTCTTCTCCAGGCTGCAGGAAAATCTGTGATCCTCCCATTGAGGCAGCCCTTTCGCTCGTCCGAACTTTATCGGTAAGCTTCAGTTCTCCTCGTTCCACCGCTTCCATGATTAATAGCATCGTCATCACCTTGGTGATACTGGCAGGCGGCATTTTTTCATTGGCATTCTTTTCATACAAAACCGTACCTGTATCCGCTTCAATCATTACAGCCGATTTCGCATGTGGAGCAAAATTCATTTCGCCAGTTTTCGCCGCTTTTTCAGTAGCGACAGCCATTGGAGAAAAGATGGTCACGAACATGATGAAGCATAGAGCGATGTATCCATTCCGTTTCATAGCAGTCTCTTCCCTCCATTCATGGTTTTATTCTCACCATCGACAGAGGAAAATATTCACAAAAGAAATCCCTTCTGACTTAGGCAGAAGGGATGCACTTTTAAATGACAAAACGGCTTACATTTTCTGTGAGTTCGTCCGCCATTTTTTTCAATTGCTCTACATTTTCATTAATACGTGCAATTGAATTCAGCTGCTCATCCACGGTTTCGACTACACCTGTAATAGAGTTGCTGATTTCATCTGACATATAAGCCAAGCGCTGCATCGAATTGGTCACAACTTGATTGCCTGCGGCCATTTCTTCTGATGTGGCTGTCATTGATTCACTTTGTTCTGCTGCTGATTGAATCTCTGCCACGATATTTTGGAATGCCGTTCCCACTGACTCAACGGACTGCAGTCCGCCTCCCACCATGGTTACGATCTCGTCCATGTTCTTGCTCATGTCCATCGCTTCATCATTAATGGAATGGGCAATGGAAGCAATCCGCTCCGAGAAAGAACTGCTTTCTTCTGCCAGCTTGCGCACTTCACTAGCTACGACTGAGAAACCGCGACCTGCTTCGCCTGCACGCGCTGCTTCGATCGCTGCGTTCAGTGCCAACAGATTGGTTTGCGATGCGATGCTGGTGATCATCTCTACGATGCTGGTAATTTGGCGCGCACGTTCACGTAAGCTGTGCATCTGCTTAGCTGTACGTTCCACTTCATTCGTGGCGCGGCGTACTGTACCAATTACGTTTTCAACCAGCTCCAAACCACCCTGCGCTCGTTCAAACGTACGTGTAGTTGCAATCGATGTAGATTCTGCGGCTATGGCTACTTGCTCGACACCTTGAGAAATTTCGGATACGGTAGTGGCAGTCGCTTGTACTTCACTTGTTTGAGTAGAAACGCGCTCGGCTATTGTGGAGATATTGTCAGTGATGACGGTGATCGCGCCTTTGTTTTCCTGGGCGAACAAGGTCAGCTCATCTGTCGCTATATTCAATTGATTAGCTTGTCCTTGGACCAAAGCAATGAGCTTGCGCAGTTCCGCAGCCATCTCATTCATCTTGTGCCCTACCATCGCAAGCTCGTCATTTCCATTTACTCTTACATTCACGTCAAATTGTCCAGCACCAATACGTTCCATATCTCTGGCGATGGCATACAAGGACGAACGGATTCGTTTGGCAAACCACCAGATCAACCAAACAGAGATGGCCACAATCGGTAAGCTGAACAGGACAAAAAACATCCACATTTCATTTACTTCACCGTATACTTCATCACTGCCTGATGTAAGCACGATATCCCATTTCAACTTGGTAATCGGTGCAAAAGCAGCGAAGGCGTCTTTTCCGTTATCTTCATAAAGCAAGCTTTCGCTCGTCTCATTTTGCATCAAAGACAACATTTCAGCATACTCGGGCTTGTCTGCAATGCTTATATTGTTATTGTTTTCAGGATTTTTATGAGCTACAACTAACCCATCCGGACGGACAACGAAAGCATATCCATTTTGCATGAATGGGATTTCCGGGATTTTTTGAACAATCTGGTCAATCGTAAATCCGACTACAAAGATACGGCTCGTATCCTTGTTCTTATCCCCTACGGGTGTCGAAATATAAAGAAAACTCTTATTAACGCCTTGGACGATTTCCTCATCGGAAATAACTGTTCCCGCTGTGCTTACCGTTTGTTGAAAATATTGTTTTTGCTTAAAGTCAATATCATTTTTCCCAGTAAGTGAGTACAGGGATTTTCCCGTTTTTGTATCAATCAGATAGATTTTTGAAATTTCCCTATGTGCTTGACGCATTAAGCTGAATTGTTCCATAATCAACGGCTCTAATTCCGTCATCATCACCCGCTTCGAAGCTGCAGTCTCCGAAGAAATTACGATGTCTTCGATCCAATCCTCCATATTGGCCGCATGCTGCTCAGCCAACATTTTCGCCTGCTTGGAGGTGATGCTAAACAGCGTAGACTTTGAAAAGGAAATCGCTATGTATTGCAGAGAACCGATAATGACAAGCACGAGAATCAGGCCAAAAACAATCATTTTTGTAGCTAGTGAACCCTTCACCTTTTCTGATGACAATTGTTTAAATGATTTCATTTTTGAAAAAAAAGAAGTTGGTAGCCCTTTCATTTTCCAACGCGGCGACAAAAATCTCCCCATGTTGCCTGCCTCCTTATAGATTTCCATTACATATTGCCAGTATTGGCATTAGTTAACTCGGCTCTGTCAAGCTTTTCAGTGAAGTTGAAACCCTAGCCTATGTATACTTGAATCCTGCACATTTTTATACTTCCGGGGAGTATAAAAAACATTAGGAGAAGCCTACTCTGATTCTCTACCCTTTTTTCATAGTGGTAAAACCTCTTTTTATAAAAAACTTTATTGAGAAAAAAGCGGGTTCCTGGCCATGTATAGCCTGGGAACCCGCTTGTCTGATGATTAGTTATACAAATGGCATGCTGCAAAATGACCGGGTTCAATTTCTTTCCATACCGGTACGGAGGCTGCGCACTCTGGCATCGCTTTCGGACAACGAGTACGGAAATGGCAACCGCTTGGCGGGTTCATCGGGCTTGGTACATCCCCTTGCAGAACGATTCGCTCGCGATTACGCTCAATTTCTGGATCTGGAATCGGAATCGCAGACAACAGCGCTTGTGTATAAGGATGCAATGGCTTTTCATACAAGGCATCACTTTCTGCTAGCTCCACCATTTTACCCAGGTACATCACAGCAACACGATCTGAAATATATTTTACCATGGACAGATCGTGGGCAATGAACATGTAGGTCAGGCCCATTTTCTCTTGCAATTGTTCAAGAAGGTTAACGACCTGTGCTTGAACGGATACGTCCAAAGCTGAAATAGGCTCGTCACAAACGATGAATTTTGGTTCCACTGCCAATGCACGGGCAATCCCGATCCGTTGGCGCTGTCCACCGGAAAATTCATGCGGGAATCGGTTCATATGCTCAGGATTCAAGCTCACCAAAGAAAGCAGCTCTTGAATGCGTTCTTTACGCTTTTGACCAGAAGCAAGACCATGAATGTCAAGTGCTTCGCCAATGATATCCCCGACCGTCATACGTGGATTCAGGGATGCATATGGATCCTGGAAAATCATTTGCATGTTCCGGCGCATTGCCTTCATTTCTTGGTTGTTCAAATTCATGATGCTTTTTCCTTCAAAAAGGACGTCACCGCCAGTTGCATCGTACAGACGAAGAAGCGTACGACCAGCGGTAGACTTTCCGCAGCCTGACTCTCCTACTACTCCCAATGTTTCTCCGCGTTTAATTTCAAACGAGATATCATTGACAGCTTTCAGAGTATTATCGCCAATAGAAAAAAACTTTTTAAGGTTGCGTACTTCAATCAGTGTATCACGATTATCCACTGTATACCCTCCTCCTACGATCCTGCGCGGTTCTGAGCAAGCGGGTGCTGCAACCAGCAAGCTGCTCGTTGGGTCGTGCTGACTTCGTTCAGATCAGGATCAATCTCCTGGCAGACACGCATAGCCGATTCGCAGCGTGCAGTAAATCCACACCCTACTGGTGGACGCAAGAGATCCGGTGGAGTTCCGAAAATCGGAGTTAACGGCTCGTCGCGATTCAGGTCAAGACGTGGTACAGAGCGCAGCAGACCTTTGGTGTACGGGTGTTGAGGGTTATAGAAAATATCATCTACCGTTCCTGTTTCAATCACTTTGCCTGCGTACATAACAATTACGCGGTCGCACATTTCCGCTACTACACCCAAGTCGTGCGTAATAAGGATAATGGAGGTACCCGTTTTCTTTTGCAGATCCTTCATCAAATCCAAGATTTGAGCCTGAATGGTTACATCCAAAGCAGTAGTCGGCTCATCCGCAATCAACAGCTTGGGATTACAGGACAATGCGATTGCGATCATCGCACGCTGGCGCATCCCGCCGGAGAACTCGTGTGGATATTGCTCCACACGTTTTTCCGGTTGAGGGATACCAACGATGGTCAAAAGCTCGATAGCACGGTCACGTGCCGCAGAGCGAGACATGTTTTGGTGTTTGATTAAGCCCTCTGTAATTTGGTTCCCAATGGTCATCGTTGGGTTGAGAGAAGTCATTGGATCTTGGAAGATCATCCCGATATCATTACCGCGAATCGCTTCCATTTGTTTATTTGACTTTTTGACGAGGTTATCGCCATTAAAGAGAATTTCGCCTTTTTTAATTTCACCTGGTGGCATTGGAATCAGCTTCATCAAGGTTTGAGCGGTTACGGATTTCCCGCAACCGGACTCTCCTACGATGGCCACTGCTTCCCCACGATTCACGTGAAAGTTAACACCACGTACTGCTTTTACTTCCCCTGCATACGTATGGAAGGATACATGCAGGTCTTTAACATCTAGAATGCGTTCCATAACGATGATCCCTCCTATTTACGCAGGCGTGGGTCTACAGCATCACGCAGACCGTCACCGAACAAGTTAAATGCTAAAATGGTCACGGAAATGAAGACTGCCGGGAACATCAATCGCCACGGGTAATACTTCATGGCTGGCAGCCCTTCATTGGACATCGTCCCCCACGATGCAATTGGTGCTGCTACCCCCAAACCGATAAAGGAAAGGAAGGATTCTGCAAAGATAGCAGAAGGAACAGTTAAGCTCAAGGTAACAATAATCGGACCCAACGCATTTGGAATCAAATGTTTAAAGATCAGGCGATTACTATCAGCACCAAGGGATCGTGCAGCCAAGACAAATTCCTGGTTTTTCAGTTGTAGCATCTGGCCCCGAACAATCCGGGCCATCCCAATCCATCCCGTTATCGTCAGGGCGATAATGATCGTCCCCACCCCGGGCTCTAAGACAACCATGAGAAGAATGACAACGAGCAGATATGGAATCGCGAACAAAATATCAGCGATACGCATCATTACTTCATCCACTTTACCACCATAGAAACCTGCAATACCGCCCCAAATGACACCAATGATCAGATCGATAAATGCAGCAGCGAGACCTACTTCAAGAGAGATTCGTGCACCGTACCAGATACGGACAAATACATCGCGTCCCAAATCGTCGGTACCGAACCAGTGCTCAGCAGATGGCTTCTTATTTTTTCCAGCCAAGTCTGTTGTAAAATAGTCGTTATGCGTAACCAGTGGAATCACAATCGCACATACGAGCAACGCCACGATAAAAATCATTGAAGCCATTGCTACTTTATTCATTTTCAAGCGACGCCACACATCAGACCAGAAAGAAAGACTGGGGCGCTTGATTGCTTCTGCTTGACGAAGGTCAACCGAAATCGGCTCGAAATGCTCTTTAGTCAATTGCTGCATGTCTAATTACTCCTTTCCTGTGTCCGTCAGCTTGATCCGCGGGTCTACCAAGGTATAAGCGATGTCCACAATCAGAATCATCACTACCAAGATAATGGAGTAGAATACGGTCGTTCCCATAATAACGGTGTAATCACGGTTCGTAATGGAGAGAACGAACTCACGACCCAAACCAGGTACACCGAAGATACGCTCAATAACAAACGCACCTGTGAGAATACCAGCGATCAATGGACCCAGGTAGGTAATAACGGGTAGCAGCGCATTGCGAATGGCGTGTCTTACCGTAATGGTAAAGCTGTGCAATCCTTTGGCTTTTGCCGTTTTGATATAGTCTTGTCCCAGCACCTCGATCATATTGGAACGAGTCAAACGAGCGATGAACGCCATCGGAGATGCAGCAAGTGCCAATGATGGAAGAATCGTGTATTCGAATCCTTCCCACTTCGCAATAGGTAAAAGTCCCCAATTAATTGCGAAGACGTATTGGTAAAATGATGCTAGGATAAAGCTCGGAACGGATAGACCCAAAACCGCAATCACCATTGCTGAGAAGTCTTGCCACTTGTTATGCTTTAATGCAGCAATCACACCAAGAATAATTCCACCGAAAATGGCGAGTAATAATGCTTGTGCTCCCAAGTGAGCTGAGACTGGAAAACCACGGTTGATCATTTCATTGACCGTCGAGGATTTTTCCGTAAAGGATGGACCCAAGTCCCAAGTAGCGACACCCTTCAAGTAGTTGAAATACTGCTCATGCAACGGCAGGTTAAGTTTGTATTTGGCCTCTAATGCCGCTTTGATCTCATCAGGAACATTTTTCTCCGAAGTAAATGGACCACCAGGTACTGCTTTCATGATGAAGAAAGTGGCCGTTACGATCAAGAAAAGCGAGATGAGCATGAAGATGATGCGCTTACCAAGATAACGGATCAACTAACTTACCCCCTTGACAGGATTTTGAATGCTTTCACGTCCCATGTTTACACTGCGGACGTTACCGACACAGTGCAAAAATCGGCTGTGTAAATAACCCAATTGATCTCTTGCGATAAAACTTCTCTCTCTATTTTTGTCTTTGCTGGCTTGAAAGCCATTTAATATATAGGGACGGGCTAGCATAACAGAAGGTATATGGGCTGACCATATACCCCCTGCTGCAATACCCGATTCCTCTTACGAAAACTTACTCAACAGAAGCCCATTTCCAGTCAACGTCTCCAAGGCCACCGATTACGACGCCTTTAACGTTTTCTTTCTGTACCCATGAGTTAGTATAGAAGTAGATCGGCATGATCGGCATTTCATCCATCAGGATTTGCTCTGCATCAGCCAGAATTTTCTTGCGCTTCTCTGGATCTGCTTCCAAAGCGGATTGGTTCAGGAGCTCTTTATATTTTGGATTTTCCCAACGCGTATCGTTGTTTCCACCCATTTTATCTTTATACAGCTCTAGGAAGTTGATTGGATCGTTGAAATCACCCAACCAGCCCATACGACCAACCTGGAAGTTACCATTGTGCATATCTTCTAAATATACTTTCCATTCCTTATTTTCCAGCTTCACATCTACACCAAGATTCTTCTTCCATTGGTCTTGGATTGCCTCAGCGATTTTCTTGTGTGCTTCGGACGTGTTGTAGGACAAGGTCATGGCAGGCAGTTTGGACAGGCCCAGTTCTTTCAGACCTTCTTCCAGAAGCTTCTTCGCTTCTGCCTGATCGTTATCCTTGAAGTAGCCATTTGGATTCAATACCATGGATGGTGGTACTGCGCCAGTCGCTGGGATTTGTCCCGTTTGGAGAATATTATCAATCAGGGATTTACGATCGATTGAGTAAGCGAACGCTTTACGAATCTTCACGTTGTTGAACGGCGGCTTTTCGGTATTGAACTTGTACCAATAAGTACCCGCGATTGGCTGGGTTGTAATTTTGCCTTGGTCTTTAAGCGCTGGAATTGCGTCTGTTGGCAATGCGCTTGTCGGAGAACCTGCCCAATCCAATTCACCGTTTTCAAACATGGACAATTCGGTGTTTTCGTCCTCTACCATGGCGAACTCGATGCGATCTAGCTTAACCGTATCTTTATCCCAATAGTTGTCATTTTTCACGAGCACTAGCTTGCTTTTGTGCTCCCATTTTTCCATTTTGAAAGGACCGTTACCAACGTGGGTTTTTGCTTCCCCTGCCCATTTCGCGTTGGCATCAATTACTTTTTTGTTAACTGGGAAGTACGTAGGGAATGCAGTCAGCTCCAGGAAGAACGGGGTTGGATTCTCTAGTTTTACTTCCAGTGTCTTGTCGTCGAGTGCCTTCACACCAACATCATCAAGCGATGCTTCTTTTTTGTTCGCTTTTTCGCCGTTTTTCACATAATAGAGCTGATATGCGTAATTGGATGCCGTAACAGGGTCCAATGCGCGTTTCCATGCATACTCGAAGTCGTGAGCCGTTACAGGATCACCATTGCTCCATTTTGCATCGCGAATTTTGAAGGTGTAAGTCAAGAAATCCTCCGAAATTTTGATGCTTTCTGCAGCAGCCTCATGAGCTTTTCCGTCTTCACTTACACGGGTGAGACCGTCAAAAGTAGCGCGGATAATCGCTGCAGAGGTAGTATCTTCAGAGATACCTGGGTCAGCTGTAGGTGGCTCGGAATGCAGGTTCAGCTTCAACACTTGTGGTTTTTTCTCTGCTGCTGGAGTCGATGCAGCAGGCTGTTGTGTCGTCGTGTTTGGCTGGGCAGCCGGTTGAGAAGCTTGCTGGCCTCCACCACAACCAGCCAATGCCGTTCCTAGTACAGCTACAGAGCTTACAAGTGCAAATATGTTCTTTTTCAACGCAATAACCCCCAGTACGTTTTTCTTTTTTGTCTTTTTTCAGAAAATAAAGAACGGAAAAAAACGAACGTTACACGAAGCATCGTGACTTCGGCTGGAAGGCATCAACCCCTTTCACTGCAAGGTCACCTCGTCATCCTGAACGAAAGAGAAGGAATCTTTATACTGCTTCAGTTCGAGAGAAACATCCGCTGCTGCAATCCCTTCAATTTGAGAGAGTCGTTCATTGACGAAAGTGATCAGCTCGTCATTGCTATGGAAACACGCTTGTAAGATCAAGTCGTGCTTGCCGCTGAAAGCGCCCACAAATCGCACTGCAGAAAATTTGCTCAACTCTTCTGCGACACTTTTCTGCAATCCTAGCTTTGTGGTTAACCCGATGATTGCCTGTACATGTAATCCTAGCTTCTCCGGGTCAGGGTGAATCACGAATTGAAAGACTCCATCTTGTAACAGACGGGTGATGCGAGATCGAATGGTTCCCTCGCTCACGCCAAGTTGATGTGCGATTTCTGTATACGGGATTCGACCGTCTTCCTGGAGGATTTGCAGAATCTGCTTGTCAACATGGTCTAGCTTTTTCATAAATACGATTTTCAGGGAACCTCCATCCATTTTTTACGAAATTCGAAAAAATCTTAAACATATTGTCTGTTACATTAAAAGTAATCCGAAATGATAGCGGTGTCAACGAAATTTGACAAGTAGAAATATAAAACTTTATAAAGTCGATCCGAACAATAAAATATTTTTTATGTTATCTAGCATACATATGCTTACTCATATTGAATATGAAAATGCAGATTTAATCAACTATATTTTCTCGAAAAACTGTATTTTTACACAAAAAAGGGGCATACATGTTTCCTATGGCACACCCCTTTTTTGTTTACATATCAACGAAATAGACCAGATCTATTCATCAATAATTTTGTAAATGAGTGGTTGCTCCATCGGTGAATTTGTCGAAATAGAGATTGCATTTTCCAGTTCTAGTAATGCGTTTTGCAAAATCGTTTGTTCGTTGGCGTAGATCGTCAGCAAGGCATCTTTCTTGCGAACCTCATCCCCACGTTTTTTGTGCAGCACAAGACCTACAGCTAGATCAATCGGCATTTCCTTAGTCAATCTGCCAGCACCCAAGACTACAGAAGCATGACCAACCGCTTCCGCATCAATTGCGTGGATGTATCCATCCTGCTCGGCTGAAATGGTGTGCACAATGGTCGCTTGCTGTAGACGGGCAAGGTCATAGACATCCCGTTTGTCGCCGCCCTGAGCCTCTACCATCTCTGCCAGCTTCTCAACAGCCTTACCTGAAGACATGATCTCTGTAAGCCTACTGCGCCCCTCTTCTACACTTTGAACAAGCCCGCCTAGCACGAGCATACGTGACCCAATCGACAGCGCAAGCTCGGTCAAATCACGAGGTCCTCTGCCCGCCAGTGTCTCCACAGCTTCTTTTACTTCCAGTGCATTGCCCACAGCAAAACCAAGCGGTTGGTTCATGTCACTGATAACCGCTACCGTTTTACGCCCTACCTGGCTACCGATGGCAACCATGGCACGTGCCAAAGTCTCTGCTTCTTCCAGGCTCTTCATAAATGCACCTTTGCCGACCTTCACGTCAAGCAGGATCGCATCTGCACCTGCAGCGATCTTCTTGGACATGATGGAGCTCGCAATGAGCGGAACTGCTTCCACAGTAGCCGTAACATCGCGAAGGGCATATAGCTTTTTATCGGCTGGCGTCAAGTTGCCAGACTGGCCGATCACAGACACGCCAATATCACGCACCTGCTGCAGAAACTGCTCGCGTGTGCGCTCAACTTCAAAACCTGCAAACGACTCCAGCTTATCAATCGTTCCACCGGAGTACCCCAGACCTCTCCCAGACATTTTAGCCACAGGAATACCCGCTGCCGCAACGAGAGGAGCAACGACGAGGGTCGTCTTGTCACCGACCCCTCCAGTACTATGCTTATCAACCTTTACTCCGGAGAGAGATGACAGGTCAAGCTGTTCGCCTGAACCAGCCATCGCCATGGTTAAGTCACCGGTTTCGCGCGGAGTCATTCCACGGAAAAACACGGCCATCGCCCATGCTGACATTTGATAGTCCGGAATGCTGCCATCTGTATATCCATTTACCAGAAATTGAATCTCTTCTGTGGACAGTTCACCGCCATCCCGTTTTTTAGCGATTACGTCGACCATACGCATGCCAAACACCCCCGCTCGTTTGAATTATAGTTTGGCAACGATGCCATTTACCAACGCCAAGAACTGCGTTTTTACTTTCTCCGTTGTTTCCATCACTTCATCATGTGACAGCGGTTGCTCCAGAATGCCCGCCGCCATGTTGCTGATGCAGGAAATCCCCAAAACCTTAACTTTCATATGGCGTGCCACAATGACTTCGGGAACGGTAGACATACCAACAGCGTCTCCGCCCAGAACTCTGAGCATCCGAATTTCTGCAGGGGTCTCATAGCTTGGACCCAGTAAACCTGCATAAACACCTTCACGCAGCTCGATGCCTTGCTCGGCAGCCACTGCTTTTGCCACCTGACGCAGATCTTTGGAATAGGCTTCAGACATGTCAGGAAAACGGGCACCCATTTCTTCATCATTGGCACCAATCAAAGGGTTGCGGAAAGTCAGGTTGAGATGATCGGAAATAAGCATCAAGTCACCTGGATTGTAGTTTTCATTAATACCGCCAGCCGCATTGGTTACGATAATTGTTTCAACACCCAAGTGCTTCATAACGCGAATAGGGAAAACAACGGCATCAAGACCGTGGCCTTCGTAGAAGTGGAAACGGCCTTGCATCGCAACCACTTGTTTGCCCTGGAGTTTCCCGATCACGAGTTGTCCCTTGTGTCCAACTACGGTTGACACAGTAAAGCCAGGGATTTCATGATAAGGGATGACAACAGGATTTTCGATTTCATCAGCTAGGACTCCTAAACCGGAGCCAAGTACTAATCCAATCGTCGGTTTTTCCGTCAATTTTGGTTCGATATACGCAACTGCCTCATGAAAATTTGCCATTGATATACACTCCTCGTTTCTGTTTCTTCTATATAAATGTTTATTAAAACTTAACCTTTATACACGATTCAGGAAGCTTTTCCCAATCACAGGTGCCGCTACACCGAAATTGTCAGCGATTGTCGCACCTAAATCGGCAAACGTCTCGCGAATATCCAAATGGGTTCCAGTGGTAATTCCTTTATGGTAGACCAGAAGAGGAACATACTCTCTCGTATGATCGCTGCCGTGATGAACTGGATCATTTCCATGGTCTGCCGTAATGACCAGAAGATCATTGTCTGTAAGAGCAGAAAGAAGCTCAGGAATTCGAGCGTCGAACTCCATCAGCGCCTGTCCATAGCCTTCGGGATCGCGGCGATGGCCGAATTTGGCATCAAAATCTACGAGGTTTACAAAGCTCAGTCCGGTAAACGACTCTTTCATCGTACCGAGCAGTTGATCTACTCCGTCCATATTATCTTTCGTACGGATTGACTTCGTGATGCCTTCTTCTGCATAAATATCACTGATTTTTCCAATAGCAATCGACGTCAGTCCTGCATTTTGCAGCTGGTTCATGACTGTAGGTGCAAATGGTTTAACGGAATAGTCATGACGGTTGGATGTACGTACAAAATGGCCTGGCTCCCCGACAAACGGACGGGCGATGACACGGGTCACTGCATATTCATCGCGTAGAGTGAGCTCACGTGCAACCTGGCAAATATGATACAGTTCATCTAACGGTATCACGTCTTCATGGGCAGCCACCTGGAATACACTGTCCGCAGACGTGTAGACAATCACAGCACCGGTTTTCATGTGCTCGCTGCCAAGTTCATCTAAAATGTCTGTTCCGGAAGCGACTTTGTTCCCCAAGACCTTGCGTCCGATTCGTTCTTCAAACTCACTGATCAAAGAAGCGGGGAAGCCGTCAGGGTACGTATTAAAAGGCGTCGCCACATGGAGACCCATGATTTCCCAGTGTCCGGTTGTCGTGTCTTTTCCCATAGAAATTTCCTGCATTTTTCCATAATGGGCTTGCGGATGCGGTACGGCAGGCACGTTGCGGATCGGAGCAATATTTCCTAATCCCAGTTTTTCCAGGTTGGACAGGTGAAAGTTCTCTACGCGGTCAGCGATATGTCCCAGTGTATTCGCTCCTTCATCGCGAAATCTAGGAGCATCTGGTTGTTCACCAATCCCCACGCTATCCATGACGATCAAAAATACTCGAGAAAAACGCAATGATAACGCCTCCAGTTCAACAAAAATAGTGTTTGCAGCATCAAGTCGTCAGACGTCTGACCTGATACAAAAAAGGCTACCCCGCCTCGCATCAGGACGGAGTGATTTGTACCCATATCGTATTGTTTTTATTCTTATAAGGCCTCTTATAGACCTTGATGCGCCGCTTACGCTCTGGGATGCGTCTTCGCATATATATCTTTGATACGTGTCCGGGTCACATGCGTGTATATCTGTGTGGTAGAAATATCTGCATGCCCAAGCATTTCCTGTACAGATCGCAAATCAGCACCGTTTTCCAGTAAATGAGTGGCAAACGAGTGACGCAGCGTGTGCGGAGTAATCTCTGCGCGTATGTTCGCTTTCAGGGCATAGCGTTTAATGATTTTCCAAAAACCTTGTCGGGTAATTTGGTTGCCCAAATGATTTAAAAACAGCGCAGTATCACCAGTACCCTTCACCAGCTTTGGACGACCTGCTTGCAGATAATGCCGGACCATTTGGATGGCCACAGACCCCAACGGAATAATACGTTCCTTGGATCCTTTTCCCATGCATTTAACAAATCCCATGTCCAAATTCACATCTGCTGTGTCCAGATTAACAAGCTCGGATACACGAATCCCTGTCGCGTACAAGAGCTCCAGCATCGCCTTGTCTCGGAGTCCAGCAGGGTGATGGACAGGTGGGCTTTCCAGCAACCGTTCTACTTCCTCAATCGAAAGCACTTTCGGCAACCGTTTCTCAATTTTCGGTGTCTCCAGATGAATGGAGGGATCTTTATCTATGTATTTGTCCCGAACGAGAAACTGGTAAAAGGCCCGGATGGACGCCATATTCCGAGAAAGGGTGGCTGTTGCGCGTCCTTTTTCCCGTAGCACAAACAAGTAACCAACGATATGCGTCCGCGTGGAGGCCTCGATTTGCGTTATGCCCTGTTCCTGCAAATAAGAGGTGTAGGCCACCATGTCCCGTTGGTATGATTCCAACGTGTTCGGAGAAAGCCCCTTTTCCACTGCAAGGAAATGGATAAATTGATCAATCAGACTGTCCATGAAGCTGTCCCCTTCAGGTGATAAGTATCCTGTATTTCATTCCACATCAATAGCGAAATTCCTCCTTTTCAAACGTAAAAAAGTGAAATTACTCACCTGTCAGGTAAAAAAGCTGTAATCGCGCCAAATAGCCATCCAAATCCTGGGTTTCAGGTGCATTTACGAGCTTTACTACTTTTACCGCGTTTCCTTGTGGTTCTTGATAGGGATCAGCGGGTAGAAATTTGTCGGACAAAAGCGTAATGATCCCGTAGGATAAGAGTGTGCACGTAATGAACAACAGTAGGAAGCGAAGCACCTCCATCAGGCGGCGATAAGAAATCCCCATCCCTATTCCCCCTCTTTGCTTCCCTCCATTATATGCACTTGTCCCCTTCTCCATTCGATGCTAAAAAGGCAGATCTTGTATGACATCATCGAGTGGCTCGCCTCCTGTCTCTTATTACCGTTTTATGATGCCACAGGAAAACGATGACCATTACAGAAGAACAATCTGAGAAAAAAGAAAAAACTTCTCCGTTCCCAGAGAAGTTAGCTTACTTAAAGTCCTCGACATTTACTTTGTCAATACAGCGGCTGCAGATTCCATAAAAGGTCAACCGATGGTCGGTAATGTAAAAGTTGTAAACATTCTTGACCTTTTCTTCTGCAGTGACAAGCAAGTCTTCAAAAATCTCATCAACCGTACCACAATTGAGGCAAATCAAATGATGGTGGTGATACGCTGCGTTGTCATCCCGTAAATCATACCGGGCTACGCCATCGCCAAAGTTCATTTTATGAAGGATTTTCAATTCACTCAAAAGCTCAAGGGTCCGGTATACCGTTGCAAGCCCGATTTCAGGAGCTTTATCCTTTACCAAGAGATAGACGTCCTCAGCGCTCAGATGATCTTCTTCGTTTTCTAACAGAACGCGAACAGTGGCTTCACGCTGAGGTGTCAGCTTGTAGTTCTGTGAATGCAACTGCTGCTTGATTTTCTCTAATTTTTCTTCCAACATTAATGCCCCTCCCCGCTCGCATGAAACCTGTTCCTATTATAGTAGAGGGGCGTAGAATAAGTCAAATGCATAAGTTATTACCTGATAATTATTCTTAATTGAGTACCAACTGCATCAGTCGCGGAGACACAAAAGTCTCGAATAAGGCAGCCGTTGTCAAGACGGCCATCATGCAGATTACCAGCACCGTGTAACCGATAAAATGCGGCATAATGTCATCTCGCTTGCTGACTAATCTCGTTTTGATTAGTCGAAGTGAAAAGGAAATTCCACTTACACCCACGATGAACAAGGCAGGTACGACTAACAAATTTTGCGGCAGTACACCCAGCATGGCAAAAGTGACGCCTTGCCATTGGAGCTGATTCACTAGGAATCCCACGGTAAATCCGACAACGACCCCTTTTAAAAATAGCATCAAAAGGATCATGGGCAGACCGATTATGGACAGACCCAACACCCACATGATCGCCACCGTTTTCGCGTAATGGCCAAATGATTGCTGAAAATGGCTGCTGGTTTCTGGAATCCCCTGCTGACCCAAGCTGTTAAAAAAATATTGCAGGAATCCATATAACTCCTGCTTCTGTGACAGTGGCAGGGAATTGACGAGTACGGCCCCGAAAATAATGCCCATTGTAAACAGGACAATCGTGAACCAATAGAGGGATTGGTGTTCTCTCGCATAGGTTTGGATGGTTTGTCCGACACGTGAACGCACATTCGTCGCCTCCCGCTTGCTGATTACTTTACAGCTTATGCGGACAAGTCTTTGGCTATGACACTGTGACAGCTTCGTGTGCTTACGTGCTCACGATCTTTCCGTACGTACCTGCTCCTCCCTTTTGAACCGATAGTTCCCCCGCGCGTGCCTTCACAATCAGAGAAGCAATTTTCTCACCTGTTACCGGTGCCAGCTCCTCCTCATTTACCCGATGCAAAACATCCATTTGCGTTCCAAAGGTCTGATATAGCTTTTCCAGCAGCCTGGGGCCTACTCCAGGAATAAACTCAAGGGGGATTTGCTCCACATAAGGAGGTCGATGTGCTGGATGCTGACCAGGCTTTGTGTCTGCCAGCTCTTCGATTCGCGCTGCCACACCCCGTACTACCCGTTTATGTCCACATTCAGGACATCTCCCCGTCGCATCTGCCACAAGCAGCGATTGACAACCCTGACATGCTGTTTGATGGTATTTGCCCAATTCAGGATGCAGGCCATAATTAACGAGGACCATTCTGCCGTCCACCCGGCGAATTGCTTTTTCCCACTCAGCAAAGGAACGTTTGGCCATCAATATCGCCTGATACTCGCGACCTATTTTTCCTAGTGAGTGAGCGTCCGAATTGGTCAGGAACGTTTTCTCATGTAACTCCGACAGACAATCAGCCATTGCTGTATTTGCACTTAACCCTAATTCAACCGCATAGATAAAAGTAGAGTCGAGCACGTCTGCCATTGAATCTGTACAGCTTCCGTACAACCCTTTGTGCGGAGTAAAAATATGAGCAGGAATAAGTAGGCCTCCTAGCTCTCTTACACAAGCCTGCAGCTCTTTTAGGGTTGCCCGAATACGCTGCGAGCTTAGATGAACGTTTTTACAGCGGGTACTCAGCCAGTACGTAAATGCCTGCATTTCTTTCAGTCTAGGTATATAAACCAAAAAGTGGGCTTCTCCTCGCCCTTTCTCCTTGATCTCCACCTCACATCCTAAGAGAAGCAACGTCTCCTTGTAGGCGATCCCCCCATCCTCAAGCTCAGTTGCTGCACCACTCCTGAGTAAATCAAGCAACTCCTCCTGAACCTCCGGTGAATGGGCATCGATAATGCCGATCACATCCATTCCCTTTTTTTCAGAGGCCTCCTCCAAAATTTTCGTCAGTGTCATTTGACGAGACGCTGTTATTTTTACCGGTTTGCCGCTCCGTGTGCCGCCAATATGAATGTGCATATCGCAGAAATACGATTGGAGTACTGGATTAGCCACGGTTACGTAACACCTGGTTTTCCCATGCGAATAAGGCTACAACTGTTTTGGCATCACGGATTTCCCCGGCTTGATGCAGTTCATGTGCTTCTTCCAGCGTCAGTTCCAAAACCTCAACAAATTCATCCTCATCGAGGTGACTTTCACCACTTGTCAAGCCAGTTGCCACATAGACATGCAAAAGTTCATCAGCAAAACCGGGCGATGTATAAAACGAGCTTAGGTGGGTGTAAGTTTTTGCTACATAGCCTGTTTCTTCTTCCAACTCTCGCTTCGCGCATGTGAGTGGTTCTTCTCCCGGCTCCAGCTTGCCCGCGGGAATCTCCACAATTGTCCGTTCCAATGGTTTGCGAAATTGACGGACCACTACCATTTTCCCTTCGTCGGTTAGCGGCAAAACAGCCACTGCTCCCTGGTGATTGACGATCTCTCGCTTAGCCGTATTACCGTTTGGCAGTAGCACTTCATCCACCTTGACTTTAATGATTCGCCCATCATAAATCGGTTGGCTTGCAATTGTTTTCTCGAATAAATGCTCATATTTGCTCACGCTTATCATCCTTTTTTTCAAGTGTTGTTCTAATCTCATCTGTTTGCCCATAAGTTGGGAGCATGAAGCTTGTCCACACTTATTGTATCGGAGGAGATCACAGATGAAAACCTATGTTGACGAAAAGCAGTTGCGCATGGTAGGGAAAGCTTGGGAAATCAGAGCAGCTCTTCGTTCCTGGTCAAAAAAAGACCTATCCTTGCAAGAATATTTGGCGAGGAGAACCAATACGGGTCGTCGCTAGGCTCATCTAGAAAAAACGACCGGCACTCGCTAATTTGATCTGCTGCAAGGACTGCTGTTTGAAAAGGAACGGGATCCTTTCGCCAGCTCCTGCCCATCGTTGAAAAGGACAAGCCATACGACTCCTCCAGCGCTGCCAAACGCTGCTGACTGGTTACATCGCCCCAGATGATCGTGTGTTTATTCTCATTATGCAGACGGAAGATTTGCTGTTGTAACAGCTCGTCTCGCTGATCTCCCAGCCTTGGCATCGGCAATAACACGGGACGAAGTGTATATCGTCCCAGAATAGTTCTCGTATGATGACTCACACCATAATGACGACTCCGCTTGTCTGAAAAACTAATACGCGGAATAAAAAAAGGAATGCCTCCAAGTACTGACACCGCATGAATAACCTCTGCCAGCTGGACTCCAGAAAATCCGTATGATGTTCCCGTCCCTGCTACTCCAGGGCCTAACATACAAATAATCACGGCCGCCTTTTCGATGTGACGAGCCGCAAGCAGCGCACTATGAATGGTAACAGCCTCATGATCACCACCCCACGAATGACCTGCTGTAATTGTCGCATCCAGCAGATTGGTTTGCCGCAAATGATGAACATGTCCGCTCATTGCGATCGGCAGAGAAGCTCCATCCGGCATGATGTAGACAATCTTATCATCTGGATGGCGCTCTTTTAGCGCTGCAATCGTAATCGGCAACATACTATGCAGCTCGCTAATGATTACTGGTGTCCCTTCCAATGATAAATCGTCACGAACGAATATTTCATGGTAGGGGCTGGATTGTTCTTCGACCGTATCTACAGCGAGCTGCCAGGGCGCATAACGCATTTTCATGACGTGTCCCCATTCGTTCGGGACTACATCCTGCTCCTCGCGTACACCTGCTTTTCCGACAATAAGATGATAGCCTCCTGTCCCCAATTGCAGTTTGACCGCAGTTGTATTTAACAAGAGACTTTCTCCAACTGCATAAATTTCATTGCTAAAGGAAAGGGCTTGTTCGTTTTGCTCCCTTCCCTCAATCCGGACCTCTATCCTTTGCAACCCCGGCCGATTTTCCACAACCTGGATGACTGTCCCCGTTGCAAGTCGAAGCATGCCCCTTCCCCCTTTCCCGGTCCAGTCTGGCTCTTCCTCTCAGTTTATGACATGGATAGCTTGCCCCAATCACCCATGTGAAAAAACTGTCGCAAAGGCTACTCCCCGTGGCATGACTTCGCGAGGGCAAAATAAAAAAGCCGGGACATTTATCAGTCCCGACCACTATTCTTATTCCTGTACCTCAGCAATGATCGCAAGCACCAATTCTGCTGATTTGTTCAGCTCAGCAATTGGCATGCGCTCGGCTTTCGTATGGATATCTTCGTAACCAATCGCAAAGTTCACGCTCGGGATGTTGTAGCCATTAAAGACGTTACCGTCGCTACCTCCGCCGCTCGCCACTAGATCTGGGTTACGTTCGATGCGCTTCACTGCCGCAATCGCCTTTTTCACAACCGGCGTTTCTTCGTTGTACTTGTAGCCATGGTACATGAAAATAACATCATTCTCGCAAGTCGCACCGAATTCAGCAGCAGCTTCCTCAAATGCAGATGTCATTTTCTTTACTTGCGCCTCCAGCTTGTCCATAACCAAGCTGCGCGCCTCAGACCAGATTTCTACATAATCTGTTACGATATTGTACGCTTTGCCACCTTCGAAACGACCGATGTTTGCAGTCGTATCAGCGTCAATGCGCCCCAATGGCATGCGGGAGATCGCTTTGCTGGCTACGGAAATAGCACTGATTCCATCTTCTGGATTAACGCCAGCATGAGCAGCTTTTCCATGAATTTTAGTAACGATGCGGTATTGTCCGGCCCCAGCGACCGTAATTTTGCCAACGGGTCCTTCGGAGTCGAGGATAAAGCCCATTTCGGCTTTCAACAAGCTGGAATCCATCGCACGGGATCCAACCAGACCAGACTCTTCCCCAACGGTCAACACAACCTGGATGGTCGGGTGCATCAGGTTTTGTTCCTTCATGGTGCGAATTCCTTCGAAAATAGCAGTGATCCCTGCCTTGTCGTCCGCACCCAAAATCGTTGTGCCATCGGAGTATACATATCCATCACGGATTTGAGGTTTGATGCCATTGCCAGGAAAGACCGTATCCATGTGGCAACTGAACAAAATCGCAGGACCGTTGCCTGTCCCTTCCAGTGTCGCAATCAGGTTGTTCGCTCCATGGCCAGTCTTTGCCGCAGCATCGTCTTCTTCAACGGTAAAGCCCATTTCAATCAGCTTTTGTTTCAGTACTTTGTTAATTTCTGCTTCGTTTTTCGTTTCGCTGTCAATCTGGACGAGTTCCAGAAACTCATTCAACAAACGTTCTTCGTTGATCTTGCTCACTCGCTTTACCTCCCAAATCAAAGCCCGATTTTGGTACATATTCACAAGTTCCAGTATACCGCAAAATATTTTTTTCTACCATTGAAACGAAAGAATCATTGTTTCTGATAGCTCTGATCACGAATCCTAATCTTCATGTCCACTATCCTCTTGCGGGTATTGACACAGTTCGTACAAGACGCCACCAGCCGCTTTTGGATGCAAGAATCCGATTTGAGCGTTGTGAGCCCCTTCTTTTGGTTGTTCATGAATCAGGGGAACTCCCTGTTCTTTCAGATGCGTGAGACGTTCCTTGACATCATCCACATCCAACGCGATATGGTGGATACCTTCTCCACGCTTTTCAATAAACTTGGCGATTGAACTTTGATCCGAGAGCGGCTCTAACAGCTCGATCCGGCTTTCTCCGATCACCAAAAAAGCTACCTTTACCTGTTCACTCAGAACTTCCTCGGTTCCGATGAGGGAAAGTCCCAAATGCTCTGTGTAAAAAGGAATTGCCTGCTCAAGACTTTTCACAGCGATACCAATATGGGCGATCTTGCTCGGAGCTTTCACAACCATCATCCTCTTCTATTTGATTAACGTTTCATTTCTAACGCGTTTTTTCAGATGTAGACAACCTTGTTGCCACTCTGTACACAATTAGGTACAATCCTTTTGTAGACGATATTCTCGTCCGTATACGCGAGGCATAGAATGGTCCTCTTTCCCAATTCTAGCACAGCCTCTTCATGTATAACTTACCTTTTTCACTCTTTTGTCATATTCTCACTCTGAAAGGAGGCTGATGAAAGGATGAAGCAATCCCTCGTCGCCAAAATCTTGATTGGTATTCTGGTTCTGTCCTTGATTGTCCCCACATTTTTCTATTTCCAATAAAAGAATTTGAAACAAATATAACCCCCTTCCGCGAGTGCGGTAAGGGGGTTTGCTATTGCTTTTCTACTTAGCGGTATACAAAAACGCTTGAGGTTTTGGCATCCCAACCAACTTTGTAACCGAGATTATCTGTTACGAAACGAACCGGGATCATCGGCATACCGTTGTTCAGGACAACTGGAGTTGGGAGAGTCACTTCTTGATTTCCAACTCTGGCTTTCGTCGATCCCACTGTAAACTTCAGAACCTTGTTGCCACTGATAACCGCAACGGTTTGGTTGTTCCATTGTGTGGTCAGTGCCAAAGCTTCCTTAAAGAATTGTGCAGGAACCATAGTAGTGTTTCCGCCGGCAATATAAGGAGCTACCTGCAGTGGATAGGTTTTGCCGTGCAGGGTGAAGCTCGCTGTGTTTACTTTGAACAGCGCTGCATTCGCTGGAACTGTTACCGCTGGATGTGGCGCTGGTGTCGGTGTAGGCGTAGTTGGCTGCGGTGCTGGTTGTGCAGGCGAAGGCATGCCCACTCCTACAGCCCGAGCAAACTGAAGTCCTTTTTCCTCCGAAGTGAACACGCTAATGCTGTACGTATTTTTCACGGTTGGATTCACGATATTTGCCGCCGCAGTAATCGAAATATTCGCTGCCGTTGCCGCTGGGATATCTTGGGATGGGTAGATCAGGACATTTTGTCCACGTACCGCAACGTAGTTAGCGCCTACTCCATTTACAGAAACAGATGCTGGTGCGATATAGGCAGGAACTTTAAAGCCCGCAGGGAAAACCAGCTCCACGAAATCACGCTGTTTCACCAGTCCGATTCCCAATCCTTTGATTGCAACGTTGACTCCCGTCGGTTTGCCCAATGCGTTTGTTGTCAAACCAATAGTCGCCGTGCTGTTATTCACTACGCTCGGCACAGGTGTAGGCGTTGTTGGATTCGTCGGATTCGTTGGTGTTGGATTTACAGAAGACCCCCCGATCGTAAACGACTTGGATTCCAAGCTTTTTCCTGAAATACTAGCCTTCAGCGTATAGGTTCCAGCAGACTTTGGATTTGTGATCCACGCTGTGTACGCTGCAACGACCTTTACTTCACTGCTGGAAGAAAATCCACTCGGTGCAGTGACATATACCTTGTTTCCGGAAGCGCTGACTTTCTTTGCCGTTTTACCATTAATCGTAAAGTCGCTGTAGGTCAAAATGCCTGGAATCATGTCAGCAGAAGGGAATTCAAGGACGAGGTCCTCATCCGCTTTCAGTTGTTTACTACCGAAATCCGCATCAAATGTATAGCTGGAGCGAGCCCCTGCCGCAGGATCAGACAGATTTACGGTAAAGCTGTTTGCAGATGTGCTCGTGCTGCTAGAGCCTGATTTGGTAACTTCAAATTTTTTGGATTCGTATGTAGATCCGTCATATTTTACTTTAATTGTGTAGCTGTCACCCGCGCTAGGGTTTTCGATGCCAGCGGATTTGGTGAACTCGAGGCTGATGTAATCATCGCCATCTGCTCCGCTTGGTACCTTGATAGTGACTTCATCGCCCTTTACGGAAACAGACTTAGCTGTTTTACCATTTACCTTTACATCGTCAGAATCAATTTTAGAAGGCAGCATGTCATCATCTGGGAAGATAACCGTAATCGTTTCGTTTGTTTCGAGTTCAACATTTTTCTTCAGGGTAATCTCGCCAAGCTTGATGCTGACATTTTCACCTGCAGCCTTGCTTCCGAGTGTAACGGAGTAATCCCCTTTACTGCTGCTGCTTCCGCTGCTTGAGCTGCTTTTTTTGATTGAGACGCTGTCGGATTCATAGGAACTATCCCCCGTTGTTTTAACGAAAACATCATAGGAGCCTTTATTGTCCGGATTGGTAATTCCATCTTCGATTACGATCTTGATTTCTTCATCTGCACCAATACTTTCATCGATCTTGATTTCAATAACCTTTCCATTTACTTTTACTGATTTGATATCAAAGTCCTTGGTGTATATGTCACTTTCGTCAATGTCTTTACTTACCGTAAATTTGGAATCAAATTTAATATAAATTGTATTCCCGCTTTTCAGATCTTCATCAGTCGTAAACTCAATCGTGTACTCACTATCATTGCCTTCACCGTCATCATCAGCCTCAACAGTCACACTCGATGCAGCTTGTGCCTGATGTGGTACTGCAACAAAAGGTGTAGCCGCTAGCGCAGTTGCGAGCACCAGTGGCAGTGCTTTTTTACTCTTCTCCATGTTCTTCCTCCTATTTTTACCGATAATCTGGTAAATAATTCTCTAGCAGGTCGCTACCAGTCTACCATAAATGATATCTAGTGGGAATCTCTTCTACGGAAAATGATAGACTCCCTGGCTACTACTGGTAAGACGACGTGACCGAGCAAAAAGTTACATGCAATCATCAAGGTTTGGAAAAATTTTTTATAAACAGACGCAAAAAACCAGGCCTTTGTATGACCTGGTTTCTCTTGTACATCTTACCTTGATTAATACAGCTTGGTATCTGGTCCGACGCTCTCCAGCTTTTGCTTGACGCTTTGTAGGAATCTTCCGCAGATCAATCCATCCAGCACACGGTGATCCAGTGACATGCAGAGATTGACCATGGAGCGAACAGCAATCATATCGTTGATGACAACTGGGCGCTTCACAATCGACTCGACACTCATAATAGCCGCTTGTGGCGAATTGATGATCGGCTGTGATAATACGGAACCAAACGAACCGGTATTGTTCACAGTGAAGGTCCCGCCTGTCATATCATCCATCGTAAGCTTGCCCGCCCGTGTACGTGCTGCCAGATCATCAACAGACTTGGCGATGCCCAGTACGGATTTTTGGTCAGCATGCTTGATCACAGGAACGTAAAGGGCATCTTCTGTCGCTACTGCAATAGAAATATTGATGTCCTTTTTGACGATGATTTTGTCTCCAGCCCACGTCGCATTGATCATCGGATATTCTTTCAAGGACTCCACAACTGCCTTGATGAAAAATGGCAGGAAAGTCAGGTTGAGCCCTTCTTTGCGTTTGAACTCGTCTTTTGCCTGATTCCGGAAGGCGACCAGATTGGTAACGTCGACTTCTACCATCGTCCATGCATGCGGTGCTTCGTGTTTGCTTTGAACCATCCGATTGGCAATGGTTCGGCGGATTGAGGTGACTGGTATAATCTGATCTCCGCTCGCCACTGGAATATCTGCATGAACCGCTGCTGACGGGGTGGAAGCAGGAGAAGTTGTTGGTGCGCTCGTTATTTGTGGCATATCCGCTTGCGTCACAGTAGTCGGTACAGGTGTTTCTTGATGGACAGGGGCAACTGGTTGTTGTCCGCCCGCGTCAATAATCGCTTGCACGTCTTTACGTGTTATGCGGCCTTGGGCGCCTGTTCCAACTACGCGGGACAGGTCAATGCCGTGCTCTTGTGAAAGAGCCATAACTGCAGGGGAATAGCGCTGTTTTGGTCCGTCTGGATGGGCAGCCTGGCTACGAACGGGATGTTCAGTTGCTGCCACTGCTACGTTCGCCTGTGCTTCTGGTGCAGGGGCTACGGGCTGCGACGGCACCTGTGCTTCCTCAGTCTTCACTTGAGGTGCGCCAGCCTCTCCACTTTCTTCTATATATAGTATCAACGTTCCGATCGCTACTGTCTCGCCTTCCTGTACCACGATCTCGGTGATACGTCCGGATACGGTCGAAGGTACTTCGGCATTCACCTTGTCCGTGGTTACCTCAGCCAACGAGTCGTATTTTTTTACTGTGTCTCCCACATTGACCAGCCACTTGCTGATAGTGCCCTCGGTCACGCTCTCTCCAAGCTGGGGCATTAGCACTTTCGTTGCCATGATCCTTGGTCCTCCTCGCCTTAAAAGTTCGCCAACTCTCGCATTGCTTCCAAAACTTTATCCGGGTTAAGCATAAAGAATTTTTCCATGGGTGGGCTGTAAGGCATGGCAGGTACGTCTGGTCCGCATAGACGCTTGATCGGAGCATCCAGATCAAACAGGCAATGCTCTGCAACGATCGCAGCTACTTCACCACCAACGCCGCCTTCTTTATTGTCTTCGTGAACAATCAGTACTTTACCCGTTTTGGATGCCGCTTCGGCAATCGCCTCTTTATCAAGAGGATACAGAGTCCGCAAGTCAAGCACATGGGCACTGATGCCTTCCCCTGCGAGCTTCTCGGCTGCTTGCAGACAGAAGTGTAGAGCCAAGCCGTACGAGATAACGGTAATGTCGGTACCTTCACGCTTCACGTCAGCTTTGCCAATCGGCAACACGTAATCATGATCAGGCACTTCGCCTTTGATCAAGCGATAGCAGCGTTTATGCTCGAAAAAGAGTACCGGATCTTCATCGCGGATCGCCGCCTTCAAGAGGCCCTTCGCATCATACGGGGTGGACGGAGCCACCACTTTCAAGCCTGGAATGTTGGTAAACATCGCTTCCACGGACTGAGAGTGGTAGAGTGCACCATGCACTCCTCCCCCGAAAGGAGCGCGGATGGTGATCGGACAATTCCAATCATTATTGGAGCGGTAGCGCATTTTTGCTGCCTCGCTGACGATCTGGTTGACTGCCGGCATAATAAAATCGGCAAATTGGATCTCGGCAATCGGACGCATGCCATAAGCAGCGGCCCCGATCCCCACGCCAACGATGGCGGATTCAGCCAACGGCGTATCAATGACACGCTCTTCCCCAAACTCTTCAATCAGTCCTACAGTGGCGCGGAAAACTCCGCCGCGTACACCGACGTCTTCACCGAGGACAAACACACCCGGATCGCGACGCATTTCCTCGCGCATCGCCATCGTAATTGCATCAATAAACGAGATGACTGCCATCAGGATACCCCCTTATTCCCCGTATACGTATGTCAGAGTCGATTCTGGTGTTGGATATGGCGCGTTTTCCGCATACTCGGTCGCTTCATCCACTTCGAGTTGTACGCGAGCAAGCATATCTGCTTCGGTATTCTCGTCCAAGAGGCCAATCTCTCTCAAGTAGGCAGCGAATACGATCAGCGGATCTTTTTTCTTCGCTTCTTCCACTTCTTCACGCGAACGATACACACGATCGTCATCGTCACTGGAGTGTGGAACCAGACGGTACATTACCGCTTCAATCAGGGTAGGGCCGGCACCACTGCGTGCACGCTCTACCGCTTCCTTCGTGACACGGTACACTTCAATCGGATCATTGCCGTCAACGCTAACGCCGGGGAAGCCATACCCGATTGCACGGTCAGCGACGCTTTCGCAGGCCAATTGTTTTTTTAGCGGGACCGAAATGGCATATTTATTGTTTTCACAGAAGAAGATTACCGGGAGCTTATGCACACCTGCAAAGTTGGCGCCCTCGTGGAAATCCCCTTGGTTGCTTGAGCCTTCTCCAAAAGATGCATAAACTACAAAATCCTTTTGTTGCATTCTGCCTGCGAGAGCCATGCCCACTGCATGCGGCACCTGAGTCGTTACAGGGCTAGAACCCGTCAGGATATTGTATTTTTTGCCGCCGAAATGGCCTGGCATCTGACGACCGCCGCTATTCGGATCTTCGGCCTTGGCAAAAGCGGACAGCATGCAGTCGCGAGCAGTCTGCCCAAATGCAAGGACTAGTCCGAGGTCACGGTAATACGGACACAAATAATCCTTTCCTGTTTCCATAGCAAAAGCCGCTCCTACCTGTGCAGCTTCCTGACCCTGGCAGGAAATGACGAACGGAACCTTGCCCGCCCGGTTTAACAGCCACTGGCGCTCGTCAATCTTGCGCGCGAGCAGCATGTAATAATACATGTCCAGGACTTGCGCGTCAGTCAAACCTACCTGTTCATGCCGTTTGGTTGTCATCACCATATACCTCCTTGCTAATTGTGAATGGCTTTTCCATCTACCGCTTGGGCGGCTTCCATCATTGCCTCTGAAAGGGATGGATGCGGATGGATCGTCTGACCGATCTCCCATGGCGTAGCATCAAGCACGCGTGCCAAGCCCGCTTCAGAAATCATGTCGGTAACGTGCGTACCGATCATATGCACACCGAGTAAATCATTTGTTTTAGCATCTACGACCAGCTTCACAAAACCGTCGTTCTCACCGTGGATTAGTGCTTTGCCCAATGGTTTGAAGCTGAATTTGCCGATTTTCACATCGAAGCCTTGCTCCCGCGCCTCTTTTTCCGTCAAGCCGACATTAGCTACTTCTGGGCGACTGTACGTACATTTCGGGACTTTGGTGTAATCCATCGGATGTGGACTTAGGCCAGCCATGTGCTCCACAGCCAAAATTCCTTCATGGGAAGCCACGTGCGCGAGCTGCAGTCCGCCAATAACGTCGCCAATGGCATAAATATGCGATTCAGCCGTTTGAAAGAATTCGTTTACGACTACGACTCCGCGCTCTACCTGAATCTCAGTCGCTTCCAGTCCAATGTTTTCCACATTGGCCCTGCGCCCTACGGATACGAGTACTTTTTGCGCCTCAAAGGTTTGAACGCCACTTTTGGTTTCAGCCTGAATGACGACACGCCCCTCGCCTTTTTCCAGAGATTCGGGCATTACTTTTGCACCTGTAACGATATTCACCTTGCGCTTTTTCAGAAGGCGCGTCAGCTCTTTGCTTACCTCTTCATCTTCTAGAGGCAAGATGCGATCTGCGTACTCTACAACCGTTACTTCCACACCAAAATCACCCAGCATGGACGCCCATTCAATCCCTATCACTCCGCCGCCAACGATGACAACCGATTCCGGCAATTGTTCCCATTGCAGGGCTTCGTCGCTGGTTACTACGTAAGAGCCGTCAATCGTAAGTCCTGGCAGCGTACGTGGTCTCGATCCCGTCGCTAGCAAAAGAAAGCGAGGTACGATCATTTCTTGATCGCCATTCTCCTTTTCAATGCGAACTGCTCCAGCTTGGGGGGAGAAAATGGATGGGCCCATGACACGACCGAATCCTTCAAAAACGGTAATGCTCCCTTTTTTCATCAAGTACTGGATGCCTTTATGAAGCTGGTCGATGATGCCCTGTTTGCGCTCTTGTATCTTGGTAAAATTGTAGCCCACATTATCGGCTAAAACACCGTACTTGTCGGCTTCTTTCAAAGTGGAGAAAACTTCGGCGCTTCGCAAAAGGGCTTTGGAAGGAATACAGCCGCGGTGTAGACACGTTCCTCCAAGCTTTTCTTTTTCCACAATCGCCACGCTCATTCCCAATTGAGAAGCACGGATAGCCGCTACATAGCCTCCAGTGCCACCACCGAGAACGACCAAATCAAATTCTTGGGACACAATTGATCGCTCCTTTCTTTAGAAAACCTGGCTACGCCATTCCTTTTGGCGGAGCCGTGGATTGAGGCCTACTCACCGAGGAGCGACCGCAGATTCTGCTTTGGTTACCGAGTGGGCTCACCCGTGTATTTACGAGAATATGAATATTCTAAGAACACTGCTTATGTAGCCCCTGACCGCTTGCCAAGGGTTAATAAGCAGTCAGGGGAAATTCGTTCAAGCAACAATTAGCGATGATACACAGTCTTGCCGTTTTGCAGGAAAGTATTACGCGACTTGCCCACACTCGCAATACGTTCTTCCGCCATGCGGTCAGCCGCTTTGTACGAAGCCATGCCATCACGCTCTGCAATTTCATATATCTTGAGGATTGTATCGTAGATTGTTTCTACTTTTTTCAACGCACGCTCGCGATTGTAACCTTGCAATTCGTCTGCTACGTTGATAACTCCGCCTGCATTGATTACATAGTCAGGCGCATAAATGAGACCCATTTCGTGAATTTGCTCTCCATGTCTTTCTTCTTTCAACTGGTTGTTTGCTGCCCCAGCGATTACTTTTGCTTTGAACAGTGGGATCGTGTCATCATTGATGATCGCACCCAATGCGCATGGAGAGAAAATGTCGCATTCTACTCCAAAGATGTCATTCACACCTACTGCTTTGGCTCCGAAATCGTTCACTGCACGATTCACGTTTTCTTCGTTGATGTCAGTAACGATCAGATGAGCGCCTTCTTCATGCAAGTGGCGGCACAAATTGTAAGCGACGTTGCCTACACCTTGTACAGCTACTACACGACCCGAGAGATTGTCTGAGCCATAGGCGAGCTTAGCAGCCGCTTTCATCCCGCGGTATACGCCATAAGCGGTTACAGGAGAAGGATTTCCACTGGAACCAAATGCTGGCGAAACGCCGGTTACGTAGTCTGTTTCCAAGTGGATCATGTCCATGTCAGCAACAGTTGTTCCTACGTCTTCTGCCGTGATGTATCGTCCGTTCAACCCTTGGATGTAACGGCCGAATGCACGGAACAGCTCTTCACTCTTATGTTCACGCGGGTCTCCGATGATTACAGCCTTACCGCCGCCAATATTTAGCCCTGCTGCCGCGTTTTTGTACGTCATGCCGCGTCCCAGACGCAGTACGTCGATAATTGCCTCTTCTTCGGTCTTATACGGCCACATACGCGTACCGCCAAGTGCTGGTCCAAGTGTCGTATCATGAATGCAAATAATTGCTTTCAATCCCGAATTTTCGTCCTGGCAAAATACCAACTGTTCGTAGTCGTACTTTTGCATGTAATCAAAGATGTTCATTGAAGAAACCTCCCTAGTGTCATTCATTCTCCATATTCTCGCAGCTGCCTATTCTATCAGGAACCACGAGGAGAATTCCCCGTCATGAAACATATGCAAAAGTCGTGCCAAACCACCTTCCGCGATGAAAGCGCTTTATCGGCGTGCATATGGAAGTTTATGCAATCGACTCAATACGCAATTTTTTGCACGATTGCGCAGAATATTGCATGCAAAATTTTGCAGACCATCTATTCATTCCTGCTCATCCATAATACCCAACTTTTCCATCTTGTAGTACAAGCTGCGAACGGCAATACCTAAGCGCTTCGCCGCGAGAGTTCTATTGCCACGGGCAGCAGCCAATTCACGCAGGATGTGCTCTCGTTCTGCTTCTTCCACAGCCTGCTTCAATGTTTTTCCTGGTGAATGCTCTTTGTCCGAAGGCTCTTTTCCCGAGCTCATGATCCTTCGTTCCAATGGCGGCAGGTGTTCTGGCATAATGGTTCGCTCGTTGATTTTCATATGGATCATGGCTCTGCCAATCACATTTTCCAGTTCACGAACGTTACCGGGCCAGTGATACGTAAAAAGCATCTGCAAGGTGTCTGGATCGATCTCTTCGACGTTGCGCCCGTATTCTACATTCGCCTTGCGTAAAAGGTGCATCGCTATTGGCTGGATATCTTCTAGTCTCTGCCTGAGCGAAGGGATGTGTATGGGGAAGACTTGAAGTCGATAATACAAGTCTTCACGAAAACGTCCTGCCCCAATCGCCGATTCGAGATTCACGTGGGTAGCTGCAATGACCCTGACATCAATTTCGACCGGCTTGGTACCGCCGACCCTGACGACTTCCCTCTCCTGCAAGACACGCAGCAGCATGACCTGCATACTCATCGACAGCTCGCCAATCTCATCGAGAAAGATCGTTCCACCGCTCGCCTCTTCAAACAATCCACGCTTTCCACCGCGACGAGCACCTGTAAAGGCCCCTTCTTCGTAACCGAACAGCTCACTCTCCAATAAGCTCTCGGAGATGGCTGCACAATTGACACGGATAAACTGCTTGTACTTGCGTTCGCTGGCATTGTGGATGGCGTGGGCGAACAGTTCTTTCCCCGTCCCCGACTCCCCTCTGAGCAAAACGGTTGCAGGAGTCAACGCTGCTTTTTTCGCCTGTTCGATCGCTTTGCGCATCGGTTCACTGTACCCGATGATGTCTGCAAAGCTATATTTCGCCTCCAATGTGCGAATGATGCGACGTGCTTTTTCCAATTCCTCGCTCAAGCGTTTGAACTCGGAGACGTCATGAATGACACCGACGCTACCTTTTAGCTCCCCATCAACCATGACCGGGGCCACATTCACCACCACGTCTTTGCGTTTCGGGCCGAGCTTCATCGGAACGCCTCTAACTGGCTTCTTTGTTTTCAAAACTTGCATATGCATGCTGTCGCCTTCTGAAATGTCTACGGTTGCAGGCTTGCCGATGATGTCTTCAGGAGTCAAACCCGTTATCCGTGTATAGGCTGGATTGATCAATAGCCCATTCCCGTCCTTGTCTACCACAGAGATTGCTTCGTCGGAGGAGTGAATAATGGCTTGCATCATGCTTTGCAGTTCTTTAAGGTCTGTGACTTCCTCAGCCAAAGCCATCACTTCTGTAATATCACGAAAAATCGCGACTGCCCCAACCACCTCATCGCGATCGTTGCGAACGGGCACGCGATTGGTGATAATGCGGGTCTGATTGGGCAAAATCTGTTCCTGATTCAACTCAGGAGAGCCTGTCTCTAATACAATATGTAACCGAGTGTTGGGTATCCTCTCTGATACCTTTGTATCCAGCACTTCGCTCGCGTCGATCCCCATCAAACGCTCTGCCGCCTGGTTGAACAGCGTAATGACCCCTTGTCTGTTCACCCCAATAATCGCGTCATGGGTCGAGTCCAGCATCGTTTCGCGTTCACGCTGATTTTGCATCATGACAGCTATCAGCTTGTCGCGTTCCCGAATCAGCCTCATCACGATACGCGTAAAGGTCCCGGGAATCAGAACGGTTTTCTCTTGCTTCAAATGCTTGAGGTGCTTATATTCTCCGAGATCTCCTGTCGCTTCCAAAATGACATCCAGATCCTCATCCAAATAGGGTCTGTAATCGGTATCCACCTTGATACCTAAGGAACGGGCCAGCGTGAGTCCGGGGGCATCTGGCCGTTGATCGACAACGGCTACAATTTTTAACCGATCCATCTGGTTCAGCATCTTAATGAGTGCTGTTCCACCACGCCCAGCACCTACGATCAGCAACTTGTGCACCTACAGATCCCCCTCCTTTCCCAATCAAACTCGATTCCATTGTACTCCAATGATTGTGGGAAGGACAGGTGTTCTTAGCTAACGTGCGCTCGTTCAGGTGCATGCACGGCTGTGGACAAGGTGCGTCGCATCCGATATGATGAGAAAATGAGAGAGAAAGGTGTGACACACCCGTGATCGTTCAGAAAGTGATCGCGCTGTTGATCATGTTGATTCCTGCTGCAATAGCTATGTACGGAATCAAGCTGATCCGTGACGCGTTCTTTTACTCTACCTCCCCTGAGGTAGGCTTTATGTGGGGACAACTAGTTCTTGGGGTTCTTGCTTTCGCCCTTCCTGTTTTGTTTATCGCAGGGTTCATCCTGCACCACGAACGGAAAAAAAATCGGGTTCAACCCCGCTTCATGGTTCCTGAACCAGATGAAGACGAGTAGGCCAGGCAGGACATCCAGCCTGGTTCTTCTTATTAATCGGACTTTGCCGATCTTCCCCAGCTATCCATGCGCCTCAGCCAGCGAAATCTCTCGATGTACTGGGAAATCGAAATAAATTCTGCCACAATGTGCAAGCTGATAAAAAGCAGCAGAACCAAGCCTTGTACATACGCTGGCGTCGTGATGACAAAAGCATAGCCCACCACGAACCCCAACGCGTTAGCCCCCGTATCCCCCAACATGATCTTGCCGCCCGCATCGTGACGAAACAGAAATATCGACGACGTAATGACCGGCAGAAACCAGACCCATGCCATCTGTCCTGCGCCTGCAGATTCGCCCGCGTAATACCCAGCAACCCCTGCAATGAATAGCAAAAACCAAAATACTTTGAGAGCTCGTGCTGGTCTTAGGTCAAATAGATTGAGGACATTAGGCGTAATGGCGAGCAAACAGATAGCCAACAGCCATGACCAAAACGACTGAGCGAAAGCCAGAGAAATGAGAAAGGCCGTGCTCCCACCTCCCCAAGCTTTCCACAAACCACTCGTCATTTCGCCCTGGTGCCAAAGCGCCCCAAAATGCCCGCGGAACCCTTTAACTATCGGGTCCGGCGAGCGGTCATCCTGCCATCCCCAAAAAGCCATCACTACCATTCCCGCGCCCAACAAGAGGCCTTCATCCAAAATGGATAACGGAGTGCCTTTTGTCTTTAAAAACAGGAGCAAGGCACCCAATGTTACGACGGTCGATACAACGATTAAGACGCCGCCGCCAGTCAAGACCTCCATCCCGCGGTAATTCAGTCTTTGCATGCCCAGTCGGTACAGTTTTTTTTGCATGATTACAAGCAATGTCCGATGCAAAAGGATTGGGAGTCCTATACCAATTGCAAAAGCGATCAACCATTTCGTTTCCACCCTTGTCCCTCCCACCATTTGTGGCAAAGCGTCCGGCCTATGGCAACGAATTCTTTACCCCGATGACAATACCCCGACCAATCGTTCCCCGTTTCACGGTGTAAAAACATGACCGGCACTTCCAGCACGCGATAACCTGCCCGCAAGGCATCAACCGTCAGACCAACCTCCACCCCAAAGCCTTTATCGAGCCTGCCTACTCGCTGCAGCAGCTCACGCCGAAAAGCGCGCTGACCTGACAACGGAGCACGTGCTTCAAAGCCTGTAAGGATGCGAATTCCATGATGGGCCAACCCTTTTGCCAACCCCATTCCAGCCTTTTTTTGCGGCGGCGGGAGAACAGCAACAGCCATGTCACATGCTCCGTCGATCACTGGCGATAATAAATGAGCAGCCTCTGCCGCACTCTCGCGAAGATCTGAGTCCAACAGCATTACCACATCGCCGCTTGCATGCTGCCATCCCGCCTGTACAGCAGCTCCCTTCCCCCGATTTTGTGGAGTAGAAATGACAGTGTCCGCCCATTCTTTGGCTAACCGCGCTGTTTCATCCTCACTGCCATCATCTACGACAATCAGCTCATGGCAAAAAGTGCGCTCCCGTATTGCACGCAAAGTAGCAACGATAGCCTCCTCTTCGTTAAAAGCAGGAACAATGACACTAACTTTTTTCACGCTCTTCCCTCGTTTCAGACAGCAGTTTTTGCAAGCTCTCCAATAGCGCCCACTGCTTGATGACCGAATCAGGCTCCTGCTGCACTAATAACCAGCGACCGGTCTTTGGCCATTGCGCAAGCCAATCAGGCGTCTTGTTTGCAAATACGAGAAGCAAGCTGTCAGCAGGAACTCTCCCCTCCCGATATGGAACGACCTTTATTCCAACCGACTGCATTAAGCGGGTAATCCGCTCAATGGATTCGTTCTCCTCTTGCCACACATACACCTTGCTTCCTTGCAAGTCATTGGCATAGCGAAGCGTCATGAGATGAATGACTTCTTCCTTGTTCCGCTCTACCTCGACCAGCAGCCGATTCATCTGTTGCTTCAACTCTTGATTGCTTTTTAAAGCGCGGTCATATTTAGCCGACATGTTTGCCAGTACTTCTTTTTCTCCCAGAGAGAACCAGTTGTGACCAGCCGTCCCCCCTAATAAAATGCCTACTCCCAGCGCCACGAAGACAGCAGCGAGTGAGATCAGATGATAACGGAAATGAATCATGGCAGTGACGGACCTCCCTAAAATGCCCAGGTACGCCACTGTGTCCAGAGCATTTGCGCAGCGTGACGTGCAACGGGATTGATCATAAGCGCTGATGTAACAGGCAAGAGCATGGCGGCTATACAAAACCCCCATACTTTCCACGACCCGCTTGGCTGATAAAGCTGACTCACACCTTTGGCATCAACCAGCTTGTTGCCGATTTTGGTTCGGACCAAAAGTGTACTTGCCATCCCTTTTCTTCCTTTCTCCAGGAAATCAATCATGTTGGTGTGTGCCCCAATCGTCACAATTAACTGGGCTCTTTTTTCGTACGCTAAAAGCATCGCTACATCTTCGCTCGTCCCCGGAGCAGGCAAGAGATGAAATGGCAATCCGAGTCGCTCTATTCGTTTTTGTCCAGGAGCCGTCCCGTCTACAAATGCGTGGACGACGATTTCAGCCCCACATAGTAGTGCTTTGTCAGATACGCTATCCATATCACCGATAATCAGATCCGGTACGTAACCATACTGCAACAAAGCATCTGCCCCCCCGTCTACACCGATCAGCACAGGTCGGCATTCTCGGATGTAGGAAGCAAGGGTGTGCAAATCTTGCTTGTAATGTTTGCCTCGAGCCACCACTACTACATGCCGGTTTTCTAACCGCGTGCGTAAAGGAACAGGGTACAAAGGCTTTAAAAACAGATTCTTTTCTTGTCTGGCATACGAAAGCGTATTATCAATAAACAGCGAGAGCGTATCATCCAGTTTGGACTGTGCTTCCACCCATTTGAGTTGGATACTGGCGGCAGTTACCTTATGGAGTGCACTTACGAATGTCCAACCAGCGGGGCTATGAACAAAAAGAGTTTCTTCATGAATCGTCACATATTCACCATCCAGAAGCTCGATCAAATCGTGCTCGCATATGCCGGTAGGTATTTCATACAGGGACACACCTGCATTCAGCAGCATACGTGCGCCTTCAGCGGGGTAATGTCCGGTCATGAACGGCGAAAGATTAATGACAATCTTCACCTCTGAATCCAATAAGGAAGAAGCAGCCATCTCGTCTACGTCGGGATGATCCAGCAGTGCGAATTGATGGGAGTGGAGCCGTTTGCACAGGTGCTTCGTTCTACGATCTGCGGCCATGACGGCCGTGCGTATTGCAGCATCAGGATGTTGTCTTTTGCCCACCTGTTCCCACCTCCATCCCCTAGTATGCTAAATATTTCCTAGCATCATGCGCCAGAAAACGAAAAAGAGGCTGTGCAATACATGCACAACCTCTCTTTGCTACACTCTTTTAGAAATACTACGCGCCCTTGGTTATGTAATAAATGATCAAACCGTCGGCGAACAGGAATACGGCCAAGGAAACCAGACCAAACCCGATAGCAAACTTGTTCTTTGCTTTGACTGAGTTCACACAGCCCCAAGCAATAAAGAATGTAAAGATGAACATCAGGAAATCAAACAAAATGATCTTCATAAATACGACACTCCTTTACCAAGATGACGCAAACCGGAATACAATGGCAATTCCATTATATAGCTTTGCCTATTACGAAACAAGCATATCCAAATTTGTGACAAACGATTTCACAATTACCGCTGCTACTCTCCGGGATTATTCCCCGTAGAAGAGGACTTCATGCTGTTTGTCTGCTCATAGGCATAGCCAAATTGATACAATTGCGCCTCTTCTCTGTGCATGCCAATGAGCTGAAAGCCAATCGGAAGCCCGCTCTTTGAGAATCCGCATGGAATGGACAAACCAGGGTTTCCAGTAAAGTTGGTCGGAGATGTCAATCGAAGCAGTGCTTGCCTGACCCCTTCCTGATAATCACCGATCATGACTTCGCGCTGGTCAATATTCGTGGGAAGGATCGGCAAGGTAGGTGTGAGCAATACATCGACTTCTCCGAAGCTGTCATTGAACTGCTGGATGAGACGTTTTCTCTGATGCTGCACCTGTACATACTGGTATCCCCGCACTTCTTTGCTGGAAATCAAACGCTCGCGAACTTCCGAATCCAGATCGTTTGCGTGCTCAAGTATCGTTCTTTCGTGGACCGCATAGGCTTCTGCCTGAATCGTGATTCGCTGTCCTTCTGCAATTTCCTCGATTCCTTTAATCTCGACTTCCCGAATTTCGGCGCCAAGACTTTGGTACACATCAATCGCTAGATGAACGGCTCGCATTACTTCTTCCTCAATATTCTGAAAGAAAAACGCAGGCAGTCCGATTACTTTTTTGCGAACACCTTGGCCGATAAAACGCGTATAGTCTTCCTCGGCTTTTACGTATGAATACGGGTCTTTTTCATCGTAGCCGGTAAGCAGATTCAACAAGGTCGCATTGTCTTTGACGGATTTCGTCATCGGTCCGACGTGATCTAGCGTGTAAGCAAGATCGAAAACGCCGTACTTGCTCACGAGACCGAATGTCGGTTTCATCCCTACTATTCCGCATGCGGCGGATGGAATACGAATAGAGCCCCCGGTATCGGTACCCAATGCAGCGTAAGCCAGGTTTGCGGCAACAGCTGCCCCTGATCCTCCGCTAGATCCCCCAGTTATTTTTTCGAGGTCATGAGGATTTCGGGATGGTCCAAAATACGATCTGTCCCCGATCGGCCCATAAGCGAATTCGTGTGTATTCGTCTTGCCGATGAGAATCGCGCCTGCCTCCTTACATTTGTGAACAACGGTTGCATCGATATCAGGCACAAAATTTTGATAGACTTTGGAACCCATCGTTGTGCGCACCGATTTGGTAAAAATCATGTCTTTGATTGCTATCGGAACACCATGGAGCGGACCTCGTTTATTGCCCGCCATGATTTCCTTTTCCGCTTGGGCAGCCGCTTCTAACGCCTCTTCTTCACATACGGTAATATAAGCATTGCAGGCAGGATTGTTCTGTTGAATATCGCTTAATGTTTGTCTTACAACTTCTACTGGAGATATCTTTTTTTCCTGATAGGCCCCAGACAAGGTTAGCAGATCCACTTGTTTATACCTCCACTTTTTTATTCACACTTACGTCCAGGCCACGCGGGGTCATGCAATCAACTACCAACCCTGAACGGGCAATACGAAGACTTTACTAAATAGAATACATGATACTGAGCTTTCTGTCTCTTGATAAAAAAACCTCTATCGAGGCCTTCTCAAGGAGGAGCGACCGCGTATTAGCGGAAAGTTTTCATGCGCTCCAGAATTCATAAGCGTCACGCTTATAAATTCTTACACGTTAAAAAAACCTGAGAGATTTATTCTCCCAGGCAAGCTTTATTTTCCTACCCGTTTTTCTCCGGTCCAGATACTCCAGCAATCTTGTTCCACAATTTTTTCTGGCCCACCTAGCCTGTCTTTGATGTGATCGACTAGTTGCTGCAATTGTTCATCGTTTAATTCATGGAGAATGGAGCGTCCCTTGCGGAGAAGCAAATCTGCCTCCAAAATAGACCAGCTGTCGTATTCGCGTCTGACCTCCCACAAGGAGATCGTATCTTTACTGGCGAGTCCCGCCTTTTCTATAGAAGAACGTACCTCTTGATCATCCGGTCGACGATTCATCTCTTTTTGGATCAAGCCAGGAAATCTCTCAAAAAAGTAACCACGCAGGTGTACCCTTGAGGCAGGCATCTGGACATCTGCAACCGTTCGATCTTGAATGATGCAGATTCCCGCTGGCGCAAGAAGCCGCTCCACTTCCGCAAAAAAGGCATCCAAGTCCTGCAAATGATGGATGAGGGCGCGTGCAAACACGATGTCGGCACTACCGCTTGCCAGCCCGGTAGCCAAGGCATCTCCCTGGACGAAAGTGATCGTTGGGTCGTCAGCACATTGTTCCTTTGCGCCCTCTAGCATCACTTGTGAGAAGTCGACTCCAATGACAGATGATGCACCCAGTGAAGACCAGGCCTGTGAATAAATCCCTCCCCCACATCCGATGTCGATGACTCGTTTTCCTGCCGGATTGACCAGTGACCCAATCAGGTTGAACCAGGATTCGTCGACGGTTCTTCCCGTATACGTACGCTGATTTTCCTTCGCGTGAAAATCAATTCCCATGTCTACTTCGCCTCCTCCATGAACTCCAATCGGTTACCAAATGGATCTTCTGCAAAAAAACGGATCAGATGCGGGATCTCATCATTTATTCGTATGGGGACTTCATTTTCTTTTAAATGCTTCATCAATGCTTCGATATTTTGTACAACAAAGGCAGGGTGCGCTTTTTTTGCGGGCACAAAGGCTGCTTCGATTCCAATGTGGATAAATTGAGCGCCGCACTGAAACCAGACGCCTCCACGTACTTTTAGCTTTTCAGGCTTGGGAATCTCATTCATTCCCAGCAAATCCTTGAAAAACCGGCGAGCCTCTTCCTCGGAGCCCGGTGGTGCCGCGAGTTGCACATGATCAAGTCCAATCCATTCGTACTTTTTGTTCGTCATCTTACTGGACTCCCCTTTTTTTCCACAGTACCATCCACTCGTCGATTTGATGCGTGAGGATTCTGCCTTGTTCTATTTTTAGTTCGAGATAACTTTGCTGTGTTTCTGAGGCTTCTAACAAAAAGCGTTCAACTGCCTCTTCTTGTTCACTGGATTCTGAGGTGCGCTGAACCCATGGCAAAAATTCAAACTTCTTCTTCCGCTGTCTCTGCCTTATCTCTTCTAGCGCATTCAGGCTGTGCAGGGCTCTCCATTCACTGACACTCAGGCAGCGAACATGACTAGGATCTCTCATTTTCTCAATCTGGTTCATAAATAATGCCAGGTCAGTTTCCTCAGGCGCTATATTGTCGATTAGTAGAAAAGCTCCCTCCGGACGCAGCACACGGCTTACCTCCCGAACAAAAGCCATAGGGTCTGGGAAATGGTGAGCAGCGATCCGACATGTAACCGCATCGAACGCTTCATCCAGAAAAGGCAACTCTTCCGCATCTGCCTGTACATACAAAATGTTGTCTGTATTTGCCTGGTGATTGGCGCGTGAGGCCGCTTCTAGCATCGGCCGGGTCAAATCAGTCGCGACAACCAGACTGACATGTGGGGCTAGCGTCCGTGCAACATGTCCTCCGCCTGTAGCGATATCTAACACAGTCCAGCTTTTGGCAGGCTCCAACCACTCCACCAACAGTTCCAAATCACTGCCTTTGGCGTGTGTTTGGCTCTGGACATAGTGTTCCGCATTTTTTCCGAATTGCTGCTGTACCGCTCGTTTCATCTCATCCTTCTTTTGCAAGACAACCACCTCCTGCTATTATCTTATTCCATGATTTTACTTCTCTGTTATATAATATGGTTAACAAGATATCAACATTTTCGATAGGAGAGATGTCTTTATGGATCAAGAGAGTCTCGAAGTATTTTTAACCATCGCCCGGCACGGCTCCATCAATCGTGCAGCGCAGGCAATGTTTCTCGCGCAATCTACGTTGACCCATCGGCTCAAGCAATTGGAAAGACGAGTGGGTCATCCTTTATTCATACGCACTGCTTCGGGCGTCAGTCTCACAGGCGAAGGTCGCAGGCTGCTCCCAATTGCTGCCAATATCGTCGAACAAATGCGTGCTTTTACCCAGCCCAAAGAGCAGCAGCAATCTATGAACATCGTAGCAGGCAAGGCTTTCGTGGCCTACGAGCTGCCGCGTCTCATCGGCGAATATCGGCAGGCTCATCCCGGCTTTACCTGTTATGTCCGCTCCACTCTATACGAGGAATCTCTGAGCGCGTTGTTGACAGGTACCGCAGATATTGCCTTTCTCGGTAGCGAGATGTACCATCCTCACATCCATCAGGAATTTTTGCCTAGTGATCGGATCTTGCTTGTGATGGCACCCGAGCACCCGTGGGCGAATGGTTTTCCCGGTTTTCATGAGTGGGGGACAGAGGAAATGATCTTGTTTGGCAACCACACGGCTCCCTACAGGCAGCGTATCGACCGGTTTCTTGCCCAGCAAGGCGTGTTTCCCAATGCGATCATGGAGCTAGACAGCTTTAGCGCCGTTAAAAAAATGGTAGAACGCCAATTAGGGATCACGATGCTTCCTGAGAGAACGATTCAACGAGAGCTGACTGAAGGTCGACTGATCGCTCATGATATCGCTCAAGGCGACCTTCAACGTCCTACTTTGATCGCTTATTTGCATCCAAAAAAAGAGGACGATGCTTTTCAGCAATTCGTCCAGTGGATGAAAGCATCCTACTCAAGTTAACGTCAGAATGGTCAGCTCTGGCCGACAGAAAAGCCGGACAGGCAAGATCGTTGTACCGAGTCCGCGATTGGTGTATACATACATGGATTGATTGCCTACTTGATACATACCCTGTACATATTTGCGGGCCAGCTTTGGAGTCAACAGGTGACCGATGAATGGCAGCCTGACCTGGCCACCATGGCTGTGTCCCGACAATTGCAGATGAATGGGAAATTGGGCCGCTTCATCTGCAAAATCTGGTTCATGAGCCAAAAGGATTACTGCACTCCCCTCAGGGATTCCAGTAAGCGCTTGAGGAAGATTGGGTACCCCATGCAGGGCATCATCTACTCCCGCAATAAATAATTCGTCGTCCTTTTTGCTCAGACGTATGTTTCGGTTATCCAGTACTTCGAAACCAGACGCAGCCCATGCATTACGTACAACCTGCTGCTCTCTTGCACGATAATCATGGTTGCCAAGTACCGCATATTTCCCATAAGGCGCTTGGAGATCATGCAAGATAGGTACGACGCTCGAAAGAATACGGGTACCTTCCTCCACTATATCTCCTGTAAAACAGATCAGATCAGGCTTTTCGGCTGCGATCCGCTCCGTCACCTGCTGCAGATCTTCTGGTTTTGAAAAAAGTCCCAGATGTACATCACTGAAATGAACCAGCTTGATTCCCTTGAAACTCTCCGGCAATGCCGGCAAGGCAACAGATAGACGAACAACTTCGAGCCAGGTTCGCTCCCAGCCAAAGGCATAAGCACCTGTACCTATCCCCAGACCGACTAGTCCTCCTATGCTTCGCACAACTTTGCCTAGAAAGGACTTTCGTGTAATCGGTTGGTAACGCGGATCAGCCACGGTTTTCTAAGTGATCATAGCCATTGACAACCACATCCAGCTTCCCTGTTACCGGATCGATCAGCAATCCGTGTACTGCCACATTTGGTGGTAATAACGGGTGTTTCTTTATCGTCTCCACGCTGTTTTTCACACTATCGTCTACACAGTCAAAACCGCGCAGCCATTTATTCAAATTGATTCCTGCATGCTGAAGGGTAGAAAATGTTTGGGCTGGGACCCCTTTTTCCGTCATTTTTGCCATCGTACGCTTGCTGTCCATTACACTCATCCCGCAGTCGTAGTGGCCCACAACCATCACTTCTTCTGCGTTCAATTCGTAGATGGCGACCATAATACTGCGCATAATACTCCCAAACGGATGGGATACGATCGCTCCCGCACTTTTCACGTGCTTGATGTCGCCATTGCGCATGTTCATGGCTTTTGGTAACAACTCTTCTAAACGTGTGTCCATACAAGAGAGCACAACCAGGCGCTTGTCTGGGAATTTGGTGGTCTGGTATTTTTCATACTCTTGCTTTGCTACAAATTCACGGTTGAATGCGAGAATTTCATCTAAATTACGCAATTCGCAACACCTGCCTCACTTAGCTTTTTTCTTTCTATTTTACCTTCTTCTCGAAAACCTTCAAGCGAACGCGGCACTATTTCTTGCACTTCTCCTGATTGTGTACACCCCATTTGCACTTTTGCTCCAGGATCGGCATCAACGTCTTGCCTTTTGGCGTCAAGGAATATTCCACTTTTGGCGGTATTTGTGGGTACTCTACTCGATTGACGATCCCATTCTTCTCCAGTTCACTTCGTTGGGTACTTAACATTTTCCACTTTCCACCAATGATGGATACCGTGTAGTCAAAGGGAGCTAGTTTTTGATCTTTCCCAAGTGACTGGCTCTGCTGCTTTGAAATCATCGAGTCACTCTCCACTCTGTAAGTATCTCACAAAATAGTACGTACTACCTTTTCTTGCACACCAGCCTATACTTATGAGTATTGCATGAAAGACAACTAGAAGGGAATGATTTGCATGCCTTTGCTAGATGCACTCACCTTTCATACGAGTGAAGTGAGCGAACACGATATGTACAAGCTTATGATCGGTTCCGTGGTACCAAGACCGATCGCGTGGGTTTCGTCTATGAGTAGAGACGGTGTCTTGAATTTGGCACCGTTCAGTTTTTTTACCGTGGCCTCTCGCAATCCGCCGACTCTCCTCATCTCCATAGGTCTTGGTGTTGAAGCACGGGAGGGAACCGTCAAAGATACCCTAACGAATATTCGCGAAGTGCGCGAGTATGTCATTAATACGGTTTCAGTCCCGCTCGCTGACACCATGCACCGTCTGAACTTGCTGGAGTTACTCCACGCCCCAGTGAGAGCGGGAAAGTCCCCGCAGTGTTCGAAGCCCCGATCGCCTTTGAGCTTGCGCTGGATCGAATCATTCCAGTGGGAGAGGATCATCTCGTCCTGGGGGTAGTCAAACAAGTCTACATTGACCCTGATGTATTTGAAGGAGATTTTAAGATTGCGATTGATGCCTGGAAGCCGGTTGCCAGCCTTGCTGGGAACTTTGCAGGTCTCACTCCTGTGTTTTCATTTGGAAAAAAGTAGGGCGGGGAGGAGTCTTCCTTCCTTCTCTCACTCCCTTCCCTTCCAAACACGCCAAAACTCTGTTAGATAGGTGATAATGAACAGGAATAAACATACTACCCAGAAGCTTGGATTAATGATGTACAAAACGCATGGGAGTGCTCCTGAACCGATGAGCGTAAGATTGCGATATCGCGGATATTTCAAGGAGATGAGGGTAACGATTAAGCCTATAACCAAAACGATAATCGGAAATTTTTCCACTATATTTCCTCCATCCGTGTAAGTAAGTGACGGCTACTACTGTTCTGAAGCTTTTTGTTCTTCATCGTCCTTTTGACTGTTGCTTTGAATGTATAATTCCAAACTCCTAAAAATCAGCAATAGCAATTCACAAACGAGCTTCCATAACATTACTGCCACACCAAATACAATCACAGCTACTACGAAACCTAATAAATAGTTCGTTTCCATTGCCGAAGTGTACATCCCGTAGTTGGCAGGCACCATTTTTTGTACGAGAAACGTAATAGCAGCCATTCTTCCAATAGATATCGCATAGATGGCAATCGGCACATTTCCAATCAAAAACAGCAAGCGAATTATTTCTTTAACTGGTTTCTTTTCGAAATCGAAAAAATGGTTGAACATGACCATTTCTCCTTTCATAAACATAATTACATTGGGTATCAATATGGTACCTCGATGTATTCAGATACTCTATATTTAAGTATTTCGATTAGGTCTTCATCCATAAGCCAATGTTGAAAGGCAGGGCTATCGATCAATCGTTTGCTATCCATTTATCTTCTCTCCCTTTCACAATTTGGCATGAGCCGAAAATCTCATCTAATGGCAGCTGGCACATTCTTTTATATGCGTCAAAAGCGTCTGGGTATTGCTGTTTGATCAAACTTTGTTGATTATAATCATATATTTGGGTTAACCCCGTTCGAAATTCTTTTCCATTAGGAGTCCTCGCATGTTTGTGTTATCTTTGTAGGAAGGAAAAGTTCGTGGTTTTAGGAGGTGACGCTTTGGAGTTTTCTTTGGATATGACACTCTTGCTCCTAGCACTCGGTATATCAGGATATCTGGTTGCTCACCTGTTTAGCGGACCCGCAAAGCCTTTTGTTCTGGCAGCACGTTTGCAAGGCAAACTGGATTGTCCGCTGCGGGACGAAATTTCTGTCCGCTTAAGTGGAAAACCAAGGATTCTTTTTGTCCGCCGCAAAGTTTTACCAAAAGAGCACAGCCGCTCTCTGGATGATGCAGAACCGCTCTCCTTCTTGTATCCGCTTGACACAAAGATCGATACAAGGAGGATTCGAACATGTATTCATTTGTACAACCGGTTATTGATATATTGGCGTCCCTGCTTCAGGTTTTCTTTCAATTTGCGCAAGATTGGGGTATTGCCATTGTTCTCTTTACGCTTTTCGTGAGAGGATTACTGTTTCCTCTCAGCTTGCGGACAGCGCGTCAAACCGTGCTACAAGTGTTTATTCGGCCAGAGCTGAAGCTGATTCAGGAGCGATATAAAACGGATCAACCGAAACTTATGGAAGAGACGATGAATCTTTATAAAAAAGCAGGGGTCAAGCCGTTAGCGATGTTTTCCACAGCGATCCTGCAAATGCCGATTTTCATGGCGATGTACGGTTTGTTTTTATCGCATGGGGCACAGATGTCCTCTTCGTTTATCCCTTGGGTCGCCTCGTTTTCACAGTTTGATCCCTGGCACATCCTGCCCGCACTCGCAGCAGGGCTCACCTTTGTCACGAGCATGGTTCCACTGACCAGTGAAATGGCTGCAGATAGTTCCCTCATCCAGCGCATGGGCAGCTCCCTGGTCATGGTGATCGTTTTTCTGATGGTTCTCTGGAAGGCACCCGTTGCCCTTGGCCTGTATTGGACAAGCGGCTCCCTATTCGGTCTGCTCGAACGCGGTTTTTACCGTTCTCGTCTAGGGAGAAAGGTTTTGCAATCGGGTAGATCGAACATGCTAATGAAATAAGAATAAGAAGGACCAAGCCTGACTTTTGAAACCCCTTGAGCGATCAAGGGGTTTTAATCTTTTTGACTGTACTTATCGATTTGCGTAATCCCTCAACTCCACGAGGTCGATTGTCTGACTGAAAAAGTAGTCAAGTTGTTAGAGTTCTCTCGTTTCTCTCATATAAACTGGGCAGTCCCATTGTTTATCTTTCACAACAATTATTTTAAACGCTCCATCACTATCCATGGATGGATACCAACCGATATCAATCGTATACTTCTCATCTTTATCAGTAATTTGGAACAAATCTTCTTTTAATTCAGGTAGCTGTTCTAATAGAGGGATGTCAGATTTGACATTGAATTCATTGAAAGTATATGCGGTTTGCAGCCTGCTGATATCTTTAAACATAAGCTCCCTCCGTTAATCACCGGTCACATCCATCTCTCTATTTGAGTCGAAAACTTATTAACCATGCAAATACCCCTCGTACGTTTACTAACGTATTGATCCGAGAAGGAAAAGTTCGTAATTCCATCAATAGCGCAGCGTTAACCCGACACCGACTTCCTGTATATTAGTCACGCTAGCCAGAGCTATTTTTGCTTGCAAACCCGTACAATGACAGGCATGTAGCTTCAAAGGCTTTAATTGCTCAAAATAATTGACTGTTTTAACCAATTGGTTTTCTTCAGTTTGGAGTAAATGAAACCCACCTACAATATCGACAATTCGATCAGTGCCACATACCTTTTTCGCATACTCGACGATATTACAAATACCCGCATGCGCACAGCCAACGATAATAATCAGGCCCTCTTTTGCTTTATAAACAAACGCAGTATCATCTATTAGATTGTCTGGTGTTCCATCATCTAAAAAGCCAATTGTGTCGTGTCCTTCAAAATCGAAGGATCTGGGTATCGTACTTAAAAACACCAGATTCTCCGTTAGCCATACAGGCTCCTCCGATAACTTGATCGGAAAATGATGGGCTAGTTTTTGTTCACTAATAATACTGCCTATCTCCCCCAAATTCGGCACTAGCTTACTTTGGAATGCTTGTGGGTGTGCAATAATTGTTGGTGAATGAAAAGGTAGGTTTTCCAACCTCGCCTCAAAATGATGTTGTGCTAAATGGAATAATCCCCATGTATGATCCACATGACCGTGTGACAGGCCGATAAAATCAAGTTTCCTTAAATCAATAGCCAGTTTTTGAGCATTTTTTAAAAAAGCGTTCGAATAGCCCGTATCAAATAAAATTCTTTTCCCATCCGCTTCAATAAAGGCAGAAAAAGCAGGTTCCGCGATAAAATAATGATCGATCAGTGTATTGTTATCAACAAGTATAGTTAGTTTCATGGTCTCTCCCCTACTAAAATCCAATGTCTTTTTCATTCCAATCCGCCAAGTAATTATACCAATTTTAACCACATCTATCGAATAATTCCTAGACAGGCTATCGAGTTCAGTTTTTCACCGTATAAAGAAAAGGGCATTAGCCCTGAATAGCTAATGCCCTAGATTTCTCAATCATCCAACCATTTCTCACTTACTCTCAGCTAATCTTCGCCTCAATCCGCAGCTTGTCCGCCACCATGGCAATGAATTCACTGTTGGTCGGCTTCGCCTTGGTGTTGGAGATCGTGTAGCCAAACAAGCTGGAGATGGAGTCAAGATTACCACGGGACCATGCTACCTCGATCGCGTGACGAATAGCACGTTCTACACGGCTTGCAGTTGTATTGAACTTTTTGGCAATGTCCGGATACAATACCTTCGTAATCGAGCCGAGCAGCTCCACATCGTTGTATACCATCGTAATCGCTTCACGCAAATACAAATAACCTTTGATGTGCGCAGGAACTCCAATCTCGTGAATAATGCTGGTGATGCTTGCATCCAGATTGCGTCCTCTCACCTGCAGAGTAGACTGTGGTTTGACAGAAGAAACAAAAGAGGATGCCTGTTTTGTAGTAATCATTTGACGGATGCGCTGTGCGAGCACTTCCATGTCGAACGGCTTGAGAATGTAGTATGCCGCACCTAGTTCAACCGCCTTCTTCGTAATTTCTTCCTGGCCAAATGCCGTTAACATAATAATTTTAGGCTGCGGGGAGAGACGCATCGCCTGAATCTGCTCCAATACAGCCAAGCCATCTAGATGTGGCATGATGATGTCAAGAATCAGGACGTCAGGTACCCGCTCTTGAAGCAAACGGACTACCTCATTACCGTTGTAAGCCACCCCAACAACATTCATGTCATACTGGCTACTGATGTACTCTTCTAACAGATTCACAAATTCTCGGTTATCATCAGCCAACAACACTTCAATCTTGCTCAAAGTCGTTCCTCCTAACAATGGACGGTCTTTTGGAAAGAAGGTGGCATTCTAGAGGTTGAAAAATTCTAAAAGGATAAGTCCATCCCATCTTTTCACTACAAAAATAATTCGACAAACCGATATCCATTCCTGCTTATGACGAAAGATTGAATGATTTAACCGATATTTCGACAAAGAACATATCGTTTCGGCAAAGGGCCGAGTCCCAAAAGGAAAAAGCCGCCTCGCTCACGTGCGTGACGGCTCGTCGTATTCAGGCAGCCTTATCCGTTGTTACCTTGGACTGAGACTCTGGAGCATTACGCACATTGATCCCGGCATCCTGGAGCATCCACTCGATATAGCAGCCATAGCCAGACGTTGGATCGTTTACAAACACATGTGTAACAGCGCCGACGATCTTCCCTTTTTGAATAATGGGACTGCCGCTCATTCCTTGTACGATGCCGCCTGTCTTCTCCAAAAGACGTTTGTCCGTCACTTTAATAATTAATCCTTTGGTAGCAGGAAAATGCTGTTTGATCACGTTCATGATCTCGATATCGAACTCTTCCACTTTTTGCCCATTGACCACGGTCAAGATCTTCGCGGGACCTTCTTCTACCTGTTCCGCTAAAGCGATCGGCAGTGGTTGGTCATAAAAGCTGCGTTTAGGCTCGTCTTTCATCCTCCCAAAAATACCAAAGGGCGTATTCTTGGTGATATTGCCCAGAACTTCACTCTCATTATAAAAGCGAGCAAACTTTTCTCCAGGATTACCACTTTGTCCTTTTTCGATTGAGGTCACACTCGCCTGCACAATCTGCCCGTCACCTACGACGATAGCTTGTCCGGTATCGACGTCAGAGATCACATGTCCCAGCGCTCCATAAGCTTTGGAGCCAGGATCGTAAAACGTGAGTGTTCCAACGCCCGCGGCAGAATCACGAATGTAGAGTCCCATCCGATATTCATGATCTTTTTGATCCTTTGCAGGGTGCAAAGTAAGATTTAGCTTTTCCTTCCCACGTACGACGAGCAGTTGAACGGGATTGTTTTTCTTTCCTGCTTCATTGATCAGCTTTTTCACATCATTCATGTCGTTGATGTACAGATCATTCATCTTAATGATCATATCGCCTGCATGAACACCGGCTTGTTCGCCAGGAGAGAATTTCGTTTTACCATTGTCTACCAAATGGTGACCGACAACGAGTACACCTGCCGTTTGTAGCTTTACCCCAATCGATTGTCCACCGGGGTACAGTCGCAAATCTGGTAATACGTTAACTTTCACGGCTGTCAGCGGAATGTTTCGCCACTTTACCTGCAAATTGGCTTCGCCAGCCCGACGAGGCTCAACGGACATTGGCTTGCTTAAATCAACGGATACTTCTCGCGCTTCTGTCCCATTGACGTGCAGTATGTCGGGATTGCTGTTGATCAGAGTGCCCATGACTGGCACGGAAACGCGCAACTGTTCGAGGGACCCTTCCATCAGTCGCAATTCACGGGGAAAGGATGACAGATCGCGGAACGGGGTGGAACTCACGACCAAAGCCGTGATGAGGAGAAGGAGACTTCCCATCCATTTTCTTTTGTTTTGTCGGATCACCAGCAATCACTCCTACCGTTCCCTACCTACACCTACAAAGAAACACCTCCACCTTGTGTACCTATAATGTTGCCTTGCGATCAACGGATTATGTCAGGAAATTATAACGGGCACATCACGTTTTTTACACAAAAAAAGACTGTCAACATGGCTTTAGTTGACAGCCTTTCTTTCGCGACCGAGGGAAATCATCTCGCGTGCATGTTCTTCTGTTTTTGCAGTCACCTCGGCTCCGCTAAGCATGCGTGCCAGTTCGGTAACCCTTTCGTCATCAGATAACCTCGTTACCATGGTCATCGTCTCAAATTCGCTCATTTCTTTTTTGATCAGAAAATGAGCATCAGCCATCGAGGCAACCTGCGGTAAATGAGTGATGCACAAGACTTGGCGCTGCCCGGCTACGCGAGCCAGTTTTTCCGCAATTGCCTGAGCTGCACGTCCACTTACTCCAGTGTCAACCTCATCAAAGATCAGTGTCTCCACCTGATCCGTACCTGCCAAAATCGTTTTGATCGCCAGCATGACCCGGGACAACTCACCGCCGGAAGCAATTTTGGCTAACGGACGTAGCGGCTCTCCGGGATTGGGGGAAATGAGAAATTCAATCTGATCCATCCCATTCGCATCCACCTGCCGCTTGATTCCGTCTATCTCGACCCCGTCCTCGTCCGGTGTTTGTCTCACATCGATGGCAAAACGGGCTCGTTCCATATGTAATTCTTTTAGCTGCTGCTCGATCTCTTGGGCCAGCTTGCCCGCACATTCGTGACGAATGACAGACAATTCCTGCGCTTCTACCGCCAGATCAGCTGCAAGCTCGGTTAAACGTTTCTCGACTTGTTGCAGTCGATCTTCGTAATGGTGCATCTCGTCCAGCTCATCCTGTATCGTCGCAGCGTATTCGAGAATATCATCTACGCTTTTCCCGTACTTGCGTTTCAAAGATTGGATTTGATCCAGCCTGCGCTCTACCTCTGCCAACTGCTCAGGCTCGAAATCCATTTGGTACGATAGCTGTCGCAGCTGATGCACGACATCCTCGATCTGGTAATACGCATTCTGTACCGTTTCCAAAATGGGAACAAGCTGTTCTTCATACCCTACGATGCGTTCTAAATCACCCATCGCATGCCCTAGCCAATCCATGCCTTTTTGGTCTCCGTGCAAGGAGCGATACGCATCCTGCATAGTCGAGTAAACTTTTTCAATGTTCATCCACTTTTTCCGTTGTGCCAAGAGCTTGTCATCCTCGCCTGGTGTCAGCGTAGCGGATTCAATTTCGTTTAATTGATATTGCAACAGATCAATTCGCTGGACGAGCTCCCGTTCATTACGAGCCATCCGCTCGAGGTCCTGTTTTGTTCTGCGATAAGCTGAATACAGCATGCCATACTCATGCTTGGCAGAACCCAATTGTGCTTCACCATAAGCGTCCAGCCAGTTAATGTGCTTGTCTGACTGCATCAGCATATGGGTATCGTGCTGTCCATGCACCGTTACCAACCACGGTCCAAGCTCACGGAGCATAGCCAACGTAACCAACTGTCCGTTCAAGCGGATAATACTTTTTCCCTGATTGGAAATATCCCTTCTCACCACCAGCATACCGTCCTGCTCGATCTGCACCCCAACATTGGCACATACAGCAAGAGCCGGGTGTCCAATCGGCAGCTCGAACAATCCCTCTACTTCCGCCCGTGATTCCCCATATCTGACAAAATCAGCAGATGCACGACCTCCAAGAAGCAGTCCCAGTGCGTCAATAATGATGGATTTCCCGGCTCCCGTTTCCCCCGTCAGGATATTCAGGCCTTTTTGAAATGAGACGGTCACAGATTTAATGATGGCAAAATTTCGGATAGAAAGTTCTACTAGCATCGCAAGCGACCACCTTTACAGCATTTCCATAAAGCGCTTGGTCACTTCATGTGTATTTTCTTTGGAACGACAAATAATCAGAATGGTATTGTCACCGCTGATTGTTCCCATGATTTCTTCCCATGGGAGGTTATCAATTAGCTCAGCAACGGCATTCGCATGACCTGAGAGTGTTTTCAATACAATAAAATGATCGGCTTGGTCTATGCTGATGTAAGAATCGACCAGCATGCGCCTTAATTTTTGGAGCGGATTGAACTTTTGTTCAGCAGGCATGGAATACTTATATCGCCCATCTGGAAGGGGCACCTTTACCAGATGCAATTCCTTGATGTCTCGGGATACCGTAGCTTGGGTCACATTAAATCCTGCAGCCCGCAAACGCTCCACCAGTTCATCCTGAGTTTCTACCTCTTGACTGCTGATGATATCCCGGATTCGGATATGTCGTTGCCCTTTGTTCATATGGATTACTCCCATTCCCCTTGTAATTTCGTTCGAATTGCCTCAAAGAAGCCGCCTTTTTTCCACCTGATCAGCGGAGTGACATAAGGAGACTTTTTGATGTAAATGTGATCGCCACCTTCTAGCCGATAGCCAAACTGTCCGTCAATGGACAGACCCATCTCCTGATGGATGGCGTCTACCTCTACACGAATCACCTGGTCGCTGGACAAAACCATTGGGCGTGCAGTCAATGAATGCGGCGCGACGGGTGTCAGTAATAGCATGTCCACATTCGGCGCGACAATCGGCCCTCCAGCCGACAGTGAATAAGCTGTTGAGCCTGTCGGTGTCGATACAATGACTCCATCTCCACTGAAGGTTGCCACATAGGCGTCATCCAGAAAGACCGCACACTGAATAATGCGGCAAAAAGAGCCTTTGGCAATCCCGATGTCATTCATAGCAGTATACGAACCCAATGTCGATCCTTTTCGAACGAGAGACGCTTCCAGCATAGCCCGCTCTTCTATATCGTACTTTCCTGAGAGCAAATTATCCACGGCGTGTGGCAAGTGCTCAGGCTCTGCTTCTGACAAAAAGCCAAGCGTCCCTAAATTAATTCCAAAGATAGGAATAGAACGTCCGGCGAGCTGCCTGGCAATTCCCAAGAGGGTCCCATCTCCGCCCAATACACATACCAGATCGGCTTGGTTCCCCATCTCTTCCACAGTTGCTCTCAGGTCAGCACGGCCCAGATCAGATGCAATATTTTCGTCCAGGAAGACCTGTGCTCCCCTGACTTCAATCAGGTACAATAGCTCCCTGGCAACGATGCGAGCCTCCGGTTTCCCTTTGTTCGCTATAATTCCAATTTTTTTCACATGGCCCACCCCAAACCGGTTGGTTGGAAATCCTTATACAAGTATACAACTTTTCGTGCATAAATAAAAAGCCTCGATTCCAGTTGTACGCCCGAGGCTTTGTTTTTCTTTGCTATTTCAGCTTTGCATGGGCAGATGCGACTACCTCTGACACGCATTGGTACCAGCTTTCCAAATCCATGCCACCATCACTTTTTTTCAAATGCATCACGAATTCAATGTTTCCTTCTCCCCCGGTAATCGGAGAAAAGTCTAACCCTTTCAAAGCAAAGCCTAAACTGCTGGCAAATTGTCCAATATCGGTCAGTACGGCTTCGTGAATTTCTGGCTCACGAACAATTCCGTTCTTTCCGACCTTTTCTTTTCCAGCTTCAAATTGCGGCTTGACCAAAGCCACTACATCGCCCTCTAGCTTCAGGAAACGATACAAGACGGGGAGGATAAGCCGAAGCGAGATAAAAGAAACATCGATGGATGCCGCGTCAGGCTTTTCCCCTTCAAAGGCATCCGGGTCCATGTGACGAAAATTGGTCCGCTCCATGACGACGACCCGCTCATCCTGTCGCAGGCTCCACGCGAGCTGTCCATAGCCTACATCAATGGCATAGACGAGACGCGCCCCGTTCTTCAGCGCACAATCTGTAAAGCCCCCCGTGGAGGCTCCGATATCCATCATTACGCGATCGGTGAGATTCAGATCAAATACTTTTAGCGCTTTTTCCAGCTTCAAGCCACCCCTACTGACATAAGGGTGGACTTCGCCTTTGACCGTAATCGCCACATCCTCGGCAAATTTGGTACCCGGCTTGTCACAGCGCTCTTTTGCCACTTGTACCAGGCCAGCCATCACCGCTGCTTTTGCTTTTTCTCTGGTCTCGAACAGCCCTCTCTCGACCAAGAGTACATCTATCCGTTCTTTTCGTATGCTCATGCTTCCACTACGCCCTTCGAAATTGGTAACAGGGCACGCACACGAGAAGCAATTAATTCTGCCGTGAGTCCTACTTCTTGCCGCTGTTCTTTGACGCTTCCATGCTCAACAAAATAATCCGGGACAGCAATAACCTGTACATTCATGCCGTGATAACCAGCGCGATTGTAGCATTCGATGACCGCACTACCGAAACCGCCCATTTCCGAGCCTTCCTCGACGGTGACAATGTCAAAGCCCTCTTGCGCCAGACGGAACAGCAGCTCCTCATCAAGCGGCTTACAGAAACGCGCATTAATCAACATCGGCTTGATTCCTTCTGTCTGCAGCTGGTTGACTGCCTGCTCTGCCATTTCAAATACGTGACCAAACGAGAGAATCGCCACATGCTTTCCTTCGCGCACGATCTCAGCTTTACCGATCGGCAAGACCTGTAGCTCCTCATCCAGCATAACACCACGCGCTGGAAGGCGAGGATAACGATACGAAATCGGACCTTCGTCGTAGACAGCAGCGGTTTTCATCATATGGCGCAATTCGTTCTCATCTTTTGGAGCCATGACGACCATATTCGGGATGATCCGCATGAAAGCCACGTCGTACATACCTTGATGCGTCTCGCCATCTGCTCCGACCAATCCAGCGCGGTCTACGGCAAAAATGACATTCAGCTTTTGACGTGCTACATCATGAATCAATTGGTCATACGCTCTTTGCAGGAATGTGGAATAGATAGCCAGCACCGGTTTGAGGCCTTGTGTAGCCAAGCCTGCAGCAAACGTACATGCATGCTGTTCTGCAATTCCTACGTCAAACAAGCGATCTGGGTACTTTTGACCAAATGGAATCAGACCGGAGCCTGCAGGCATCGCTGGCGTTATAGCAACGAGAGATTTGTCTTCACCAGCCAGTTTGATCATCGTATCGGCAAAAACGGACGTATAGGTCGGTGCCGACTTCGGTGTATCGCCCGATTCGATCTTGTAGGTACCGATTCCATGCCACTTGACTCTGTCGGCTTCTGCTGGCGCATAACCTTTCCCTTTTTTCGTAATCGCATGAATCAGAACAGGACCTTTTGTCTGCTTCGCTGTCTTCATCGTATCCAGCAAAAGCTCCATGTTATGCCCATCAATTGGTCCGATGTAGGTAAAGCCCAATTCCTCGAATAGAACGCCAGAAACGAGCAAATACTTCATGCTGTCTTTGAAGCGCTCTGCCATATTTGCCAACCTGCCGCCTACAGCAGGAATGGATTTGAGCAGTCCTTCCACCTCGTCCTTGGCCCACTGATAGTTTTCCGTTGAGCGCAGCTTCCCAAGGTAATTGTGCAATGCTCCAACGTTTGGAGCAATCGACATTTCATTGTCATTTAGCACCACAATTACATTTTTGCGCTCATGTCCGATGTGGTTCAAAGCTTCAAGTGCCATCCCGCCAGTCAAGGCACCATCACCGATGACTGCCACCACATGATTTTTTTCTTTCTTCAAATCACGAGCGGTAGCCATTCCCATAGCAGCAGACAACGATGTACTGCTATGTCCGGTCTCCCATACGTCATGCGGACTTTCCACCATCTTCGGAAAACCGCACAAGCCTTTGTATTGGCGCAGTGTGGGAAACATCTCCCGGCGACCTGTCAGCATTTTATGTACATATGCTTGGTGCCCGACATCCCAAATCAGCTTGTCCCGAGGGCTGTCAAACACATAATGCAATGCTATTGTCAGCTCGACTACTCCCAGATTGGGAGCTAGGTGTCCCCCTGTCTTAGACAGTGTTTCTACAAGAAATTGCCTGATCTCAGTGGCCAGCGTAAATAGCTGCGGCATTGTGCACTTTTTCAGGTCTTGAGGATCATTTATAGTAGTAAGCAGCATTTGGTATTCCTCACTTTCAACTGTTCGTTCTCCGGCGATTGTGCATGCTGCAATTCAATCCAGCCCATGGAAAACTCGGCTTCCTTCCATTACGTAAAGCCTTAGACTCCGTATAATTTCAACTTGATTCATTATAACGGTTTCTTAATAAAAACACCACTTTTCCTCACTACCTGCTATTGTTCTGCCAAATACACCCATTTTCTGTTAAAATAAAATGGATCGGCAAATACGAGAAAGCGAGGTGGAATCCCAATGAAATTCTCAGAAATTGTATACAAGCGGGTAGATATGGAGAAGATCGAGCAACAATTTACAAATTTGTTGCAAGCCTTTCAAAACGCAGCAAGCTTCGAAGAACAAGACAAGGTGATGGGACAGCTAATTGAACTGCGCCAAGAGGTAGAATCCGCTCGTGAGGTGGCCCAAATTCGTCACACCGTCAACACAGAGGACCCTTTTTACAAGGATGAACAAGATTACTGGGATGAAGCAGGTCCCGTATATCAAGGGATTGTTGCTCGTTACTATGAAGCAATCGTCCACTCCGCTTTCCGCCCCGAGTTGGAAAACAAATGGGGCGTTCAGTTGTTTCGCATTGCTGAATCAACATTGCGAACGTTTTCGCCCGAAGTGGTCAATGACTTGCAGGAAGAAAATCGTTTGTCCAGCCAATACACCGCCTTGATCGCTTCTGCCAAGATCGAGTTTGAAGGGCAAGAACGAACTCTCCCTCAGCTATTCCCCTTTCAAACATCCACGGACAGACAGATGCGAAAAAGAGCAAATGAAGCCAAGTACGACTTCTTGCGTACGCATACAGAAGAATTGGATCGCATTTTTGACAGCTTGGTAAAGGTTCGTTCACGCATTGCCAAAAAGCTCGGATTTGCCAACTTCGTGGAACTGGCTTATGCCAGATTAAATCGTACAGACTACACTTCGGACATGGTAGCCAATTTCCGCCGCCAGGTACTAGAGAGAATCGTTCCCGCTGCCACAAAGCTCATAGAGCGGCAACGCGAGCGGATCGGTGTCGATACTATCAAGTATTACGATTTGGCTTTTGAATTCGCTACAGGCAATCCTACACCTAAAGGTTCGCCGGAGTGGATTGTAGAAAACGGAAAAAAGATGTATGCGGAATTATCTCCCGAAACGGACGAATTTTTTACTTTCATGCTGGAAAATGATTGTCTGGAGCTCATCAGCAAAAAAGGGAAGGCTACTGGCGGCTACTGTACATATATCAGTCACTACAAACTGCCCTTCATCTTCTCCAACTTTAATGGAACATCTGGTGATATTGATGTGTTGACTCACGAAGCCGGACATGCCTTTCAAGTTTATGTAAGTCGCGGTTTCGAAGTGCCTGAATATCATTTCCCTACGTATGAGGCTTGCGAGATTCACTCGATGAGCATGGAATTTTTGACCTGGCCTTGGATGGAGCAATTCTTTTTGGAGGACACCCAAAAGTACAAATTCGCTCACTTAAGCACATCGCTCACATTTATTCCGTATGGCGTAGCCGTTGATGAGTTCCAGCACGCTATTTATGAAAATCCGGAAATGACACCACAGGAGCGAAAGCACATCTGGCGCGAAATCGAAAGGAAATACCTTCCTTACCGAAACTACGATGAGAATGCGTTTTTGGAGGAGGGGGGCTTTTGGCAACAGCAAGCCCACATTTTCCGCGACCCATTTTATTACATTGACTACACGCTTGCGCAAATTTGCGCCTTTCAATTTTGGAAGCGTGCCCAAGAAAATAAAAAACAGGCCTGGTCAGACTACCTCATGCTGTGCAGGGAGGGCGGCAGTAAATCGTTCACGGAACTGGTTGCTGTCGCAAAACTGTACTCTCCTTTTGAAGATGGCTGCATAGAATCTGTCATCGGCGAGATTCAAAGCTGGCTGGATAGCGTAGATGACAAGCGCTTGTAAAGCGGACCTCAAAAATAAAAGCTGGCTTTTCCCAGTGGGAAGCCAGCTTCTTCACCTATTTGTTCCGATTGCGCACATAGTCAGCCAAGGGACTCAGCGCAGAATGTTCGATTCCTGCGTCCACCAAGGCTTTTTTTGCTTCTTCAATCAAGGAGACAAGGCGTGCCTTTGATTCTGCCAGTCCTAAAAGCGACGGATAGGTTGCTTTTTGGCGATCCGCATCGCTGCCAACTGCCTTGCCCAATTCGGCAGCGTCGCCTTCCACATTGAGAATATCATCCTGAATCTGGAAAGCCAGTCCAATGCAGACGCCATATCGTGTCAAAGCATCCATCTGTGCTTCACTGGCCTCGGCCAAGTATCCGCCCCCACGCAATGCTGCAATGAGCAGATCTCCCGTTTTGTGCTGATGAATGAACTCCAGTTGCTCTAGATTAAGCTGCTTGGTCTCACCCTCGATGTCAGCCATTTGTCCTCCGACCATCCCTTTTGCCCCCGCGCGTTTGCCCAGCTCGGCAATCAACCCAACGATCGTAGCCGGCGATACATCTGAGTGGACTTGGTAGGCTTCGGCGATATGGGAAAAAGCGCGAGTCAACAGAGCATCCCCTGCCAAAATGGCCGTAGCTTCCCCATACACCTTATGGTTGGTTGGTTTGCCACGTCGTAGATCATCATCATCCATGGCAGGCAAATCATCGTGGATAAGTGAGTACGTATGTATCATTTCCAAAGCGACAGCAAAAGGTATCCCTCGCTCAATCGGCTTGTCCAGCGCTTCAAGCACCGCCAGCACCAGCATTGGACGCAGTCTCTTGCCGCCTGCCATAAGCGAATACTTCATGGATTCATACAAAGAAGAAGGTACGCCTTGTTTCTCCAAAGCCGGGATCAGGTTCTCCTCAATATAGGCGATCTTGTTCTGTAAATAGGTTTGGAAGGTGTCCACTGCGATCATCATTCCCCTTCCACACGAAAAGCCTTTTGCTTAAGTTGTCCGTCCTCTTCCACCAGCTGTACGATCTTGGCTTCAATGGCATCCAGCTTCTGGCCGCAAATTCGGGAGAGGGTAACCCCTTCCTGATACAGAGTGATTGCCTCTTCCAAAGGAATTTCTCCTTCTTCCAAACGATTCACAACCTCTTCCAGCCGCTTCATCGCTTCTTCAAACTGCATGTCAGTCTCTTGGTCTGTTTTCTTGCGAGCCATTGTGTTTCTCCTCCCGATTGATCTGTTCCACGCGTGCAGTCGCACTACCATCTCTTAATCGTACCATGAGCTCATCTCCGGGAGCAAATTGCTCTACGGATTTTATCAGTGTTTCTCCCGTATAAACCAAGGAAAAACCACGCTGCATGACCTTAAGCGGACTCAACGCATCTAATTGAGCAACACGAGAGGAAAACGTCATTTGCTTTTGGGTCAGATGCCTACGAATTCGTTCATCCAGACGGGCGCGAAACGTTGCTACATGTTTTCGCCGCTCTCCAATTTGATCCGCCAAGCGGTACCGTTTGAATTGACCTGCAATCCGATCATATCGCTCGCGTCTTCGTTCCAAAAGGTGTTTCATCGACTGTCGCATCCGCAAATGTGCCCGGTCCAGACGCTCGGCTGCTTCCTCGAGACGCCGCTCTGGCTGCCTCATCGCATAAGAGTTACTCAATCGTTCCAATCGTTTTCGCTCCGTGCTGATCCGGTTTTGAACCGCCCGATAGATGCGGCTGTCAAATTGCTTGACCCGCTCTACCCACTCCAGGTAATGCGGAACGGCCAACTCTGCCGCAGCAGTAGGTGTCGCTGCCCTGACATCCGCCACAAAGTCGGCGATCGTCACATCTGTTTCGTGCCCGACTGCAGAAATCACAGGAATGACGGACGAAGCAATCGCACGAGCGACATGCTCGTCATTGAACGCCCACAGCTCTTCGATAGATCCTCCGCCGCGGCCGACAATCAACACGTCGATATCTGTCTGCTGATTCATGATCCGAATGGCCGAAATAATGGAAGCCGGTGCCTCTACACCCTGTACCACCGCTGGAGCCAAAACGATTTGTGCCTGAGGAAAACGCCGACGAATCGTCGTGCAAATGTCGCGTATCGCTGCCCCTGTCGGTGAGGTCACAACCCCTACTTTTTTAGGAAATCGTGGGAGCACCCGTTTTCTTTCTGCCGCAAATAGTCCTTCTCCCGCCAGTTTTTCTTTTAATTGTTCAAAAGCCAAATAAAGAGATCCCAGACCGTCCGGCTGCATCTCCTTGGCATAAAGCTGATATGCTCCGTCCCTTTCAAATGCAGAAATCGAACCACGTACAATCGTCTTGGTTCCATCTTTGGGGATGAAGCGTAAGAAACGGTTATAGCTTGCAAACATTACAACCTTGATCCGCGAGGTTTTATCCTTTAGGGTAAAATACATATGTCCGCTGGAATGGTGAGTAAAGTTGGAGATTTCTCCCCTCACCCAAACATCTTGCAAAAGTGTTTCTTTTTCCAGCACAAGTTTAATAAAGCGGTTTAAATCACTGACAGATAAAATGTTTTGAACAGCCATACGCCCCTCCTCTTAGAAAACCTGGCTGCGCCATGCCTTTTGGCGGAGCCGCGGTGCACTTATACTGGATAAGAATTTATAAATTCTTATCTGTATAAAAAGGAAAAGGATAAAGCAGCGAGCGCCCTATCCATTTCCAAAGTAGCAGGTACTGTTTATCGTTTTGCTTGCTTTCTTGCTGCTGTAACCGTGTTTTTCAAAAGCATGGTGATCGTCATCGGGCCTACGCCTCCAGGAACTGGCGTCAAGAAGCCTGCTACTTCTTTTACTTCGTCAAATTTGACGTCGCCTACCAGTTTTCCTGTCTCAATGCGGTTAACCCCTACGTCAATCACAACTGCACCTGGTTTCACGTGTTCTTTTCCGATCATATGCGCCTTACCGGTAGCCACTACGAGAATATCAGCATTTCTTGTATGCTCCACCAGGTTTTCCGTACGTGAATGACACATAGTGACCGTCGCATTTTCCTGCTGCAATAACAAGGAGACAGGCTTACCGACAATATTGCTCCGACCAATAACAACAGCATTCTTGCCTGCGATGTTGGTTCCTGTGCGCTTAATCAATTCAATAATGCCGTGTGGTGTACACGGTAGCATCGTTTCATTCCCCAGTACCATGTTGCCGACACTGATTGGGTGAAAACCATCCACGTCTTTTTCCGGATGGATAGCTTCGATAACAGCACTCTCCGAGATGTGAGCTGGCAGAGGGAGTTGAACCAAAATCCCGCTAACGTTCGGATTTTCGTTCAATTGCTGAATAATCGCCAATAATTCTTCCTCTGTAGTCGCAGCGTCCTTCAAAATCAACTCGGAGCGTATACCGACTTCCTCACAGCCCTTTGACTTTCCACGTACATACGAATGAGATGCGGGATCGTCTCCCACCAAGACAACAGTCAAACCAGGAACAATCCCCTGTTCTTTCAAATCTGCCACTTCCCACGCCAACTCGGCGCGGATACTTTGTGCTACTTCTTTTCCTTGGAGAATGGTTGCAGCCATGGAGAAAAAGCCTCCTTCATTTACGTCGATACCTTTAGTGTACCGATTTAACGAGTAGCTGTAAAGCCGAATCATAAAAAGTTCAAGATTCTTTAATGTTCGTCTTTTGCTTCATCCAACCAAGCATAGCAACTCCGTAAGCATTATCCCCCGAGTAAACAGGATCACAAAAAAACAGCTTTGCTTTCACGGCGGGGTGCTCCAAACGTTTGATCAAGCGCTCTCGCATGTACTGGTTTGCAGCGACTCCACCAACGATGAGGATGTCTTTGGGCAAGCCTTGTTCAACCGCATTTCTGAGTGCTTTTTCCAACGTATTGGCTATGCATTGTTCTGTGGCACGAGCGATATCCGCATGACTCGCCTTGCCTGCTTCGAGCGCGCGCAACAACGCGGCTTCTGGACCTGAAAAACTAAAAGTCAATCCATCGACCGCAGAGGATACACGAAATTCGCCTGTTGATTGTTTAGCAAGCTCCTCCAAATGAGGACCAGCCGGAAATGACATACCCAGCGCGACACCTATACGGTCTACCAATTGTCCTGCGTGAAGGTCAATGGTTCCTCCTACTTTTTCAATTGCATAGCCCGAAGCATTGCGATCGCATAGAAGCAATTCGCTTGTTCCCCCTGATAGGTGTACAGCTAAAAAGCGGTTCTGTGCAGGGCGTTCTGCCGCTGTGTATTCCCCCGCCGCAACGTGTCCTTCCTGATGTGTAGTGAGATGGAGCGGAACACGCAAATACGTCGCTAGTGATTTCGCCAACCCTTCGCCTACTTTAAAGACGGGCATATACGACTGATCAACAGGGCGCGGCTTTTCACTGACGCATATCGCTTCGATTTCGTAGTCCATCCACTTCATTTGCTCACTTAGTTCCGGCAAGTTCATCACATGCTGAAAGACGGCTTCAGATTGCTGCAGACCGCGCTTTCCTTCCTTTACTTTCAGAAGGCGTTTTGCTTCTGCTACAATCCGGCCGTCTTCCTGAGCCAAGCACAATGATGTCCGGTAATTGCTCGTATCAATGCCCAACATTACCTTAGTCATGCCTGTATCTCCTGCCTGTTACGCCTGTGCCGTCTCACGAGTCTGCAAGAAGCTGGACAAGACGCCGTTGATATACCGATGGGACTGTTCATCGCTAAACAGCTTGGCAATTTCAATCGCTTCGTTCATAACGACCTTATCAGGAGTTTCTGCTTCAAACATGATCTCATAGAAAGCCAGACGAAGAATAGCGCGATCAACATTGGCAATTCGCTCCAATTGCCAGCCACGCAGATACTTCTTAATTTCCGCATCAATCTCGGTCAAGTGTGTCAATACACCGTCAAGAAGATAGCGCAGATATTGCGCGTTTTCTTCGGATTCTTCCATGACGAGTGCAACCGCTTCTTTTACTGGGACTTCAGCCATGTCAATCTGGAAAAGACATTGGACTGCTTTTTCTCGTGCTGTTCTTCGTTTCATTCCATTCACCTACTAATTAAAGTGAGTTCGAAAGGCAAACCATTCCGAACCTATGTGTTCGGAAACAAATCATTCCGAACCTATGTGTTCGGAAACAAAGCATTCCGAACCTAATGTGTTCGGAAACAAATCATTCCGAACCTAAT
>NZ_JBITPN010000057.1:0-594 GCF_050467985.1 Brevibacillus sp. NRS-1366
CTGGCAACGTCCTACTCTCCCGGCTCCCTGCGGAGCAAGTACCATCGGCGCTGGAGGGCTTAACGGCCGTGTTCGGCATGGGAACGGGTGTGTCCCCTCCGCCATCATCACCAGACGACGCACATGGATGTGCTAGTGTCGGCGTTTCCTCAGGACGAGGAGCTTTTAGCCGACCATATTGCTATTTCTCAAAAGTGACGAAGAATAATGTATCATATCTTCTTATTCACTTTCAAGCTGTAATTTTTGGAAATTGGTGGAGCTGAACGGGATCGAACCGATGACCTCCTGCTTGCAAGGCAGGCGCTCTCCCAACTGAGCTACAGCCCCATACGTTTTTGCTGTGGGGTCCCCGAAAAGTAATCGGAATCAGCTTCGAAGGCTTACTTCACTTTTTAGGGTATTTTAGTGGTGGGCCTAGGCTGACTCGAACAGCCGACCTCACGCTTATCAGGCGTGCGCTCTAACCAACTGAGCTATAGGCCCTCGCTTTCCACAAAAAAAGACGTACTACTTCAAAGGCCAAATACAACGGCGCTTCAAAGATCTATATACGTCAGGGAGTTGATGCTCCCTCAAAACTGAGCAGCGAAT
>NZ_JBITPN010000058.1:0-33979 GCF_050467985.1 Brevibacillus sp. NRS-1366
ATTTCCAGTTTACCATATTGCCGGGGGACTATCGTTTTGCTTAACAAAATATTTCGGGAGTGAAGACCAGGAAGAGAGGGCAATAAATGGCTAGGTCCGCATAAAAATAATGGGTAAATCCTCTATAAAGGAGTGGTACCCATGGAGAAGGGGGCAATTTTAGACAAAACCAAGAAATATAGGTACGAATTGTGGCGTAAGTGGAATTTTGATAAACCGAGAATTTCTTTCATCATGCTAAATCCTAGTACTGCCGACCACACAGAAGACGATAGCACCATAAAAAAATGCATTAAATTTGCAAAGAGATGGGGTTACGGCCAGATAACGGTTGTTAATTTGTTTGCATATCGGGCAACAAAGCCTGAGGAACTCAAAGGCGTGACTGATCCTGTTGGGCACGAAAATAATCAGCATCTTTTAAATGTTATCGATAACTCTCAAGTCATCGTTGCGGCATGGGGCGTGGAAGGAAAGCTTCATGGAAGGAATATTGAAGTCGCTGATATGTTGCGATCAAAAGAAAATGTTTATTGCTTAGGTACTACTAAAGAAGGTCACCCAATGCATCCCCTCTACCTGAGAGATGATACAGAATTAATACTGTTTAGGAAACAATAAAAAAGCCCCCGTGCAGGGAGCCCGAATATGTGTTTGGCAACCATATTATACCACGGGCAACCGGACAGGGGGAACGGAAGATGAGCGCACAAGAACAAATGTCAATGTTTCCGCCGATAGATGAGAGAGCAGTACGGCAGGCGGTAGCAAAAGAATTAAAAGCATATAAAGCCCTTCGTGTTGCTGCCCAAAATAGAAAAGAGCAGCAAGAGAAGGGGATCGATCAACTGTTTCCACGATTGCAGTCGTCAGATACTAAAAACATCTTAAAGGCTCAGCAGATAGAACGTGCGCTGCAATACTCATTGGATGAGGTTGAGCGGCAGATCATTGAAGAAAAGTATCTTAGTACATCAAGAGTTAAGGACATCAACATATACCTAGACTTAGGTATGACTAAGGATCAATACTACCCAAAAAAGAAAGATGCGATTTTTCAGATTGCAACGGCACTCGGTATTATCTGAGTGCTCTTTTTTATGCCAAAAACCCCGATAAAAACCCGATAAAAAGTAGGACAAAATCAGGGATAAAAGCTAGGACGTTTTTCGAACGTTTGATCGGTAATCTTGAGTCAAGGGCAAGCGACACAACCCCTTGGGAGATACCGTCTATCCCTTATCAATGGCGCATCTGAGCGAATCTATGGATGATGAAGAATGTTACCTTACGAGAGGGGGACATTTAGAGTCTGAACGCGCTAGTCTTGCGATGATCGTAGCAGGGAACATGCAACTGTTTCTTTCGTTGTATGCATTGCTGCGGTTTTCAAGTTTTGGAACCCCTCTCGGAGCTTTAGAAAATCGCCATTACTCTGTTGGGATATACCGGACAGGGGATAATGCGAGACCTACGGCTTCGGCCACTCGCCCCTTGTCCAGTATCACTCATATTCGAACACACCGATCCTGACTCAAACGTGCAGTTCAAGACCGGTTGTACCGCCTCCTAACCTGTGATCGCAGCAGGCACAAGGAACGGCATGTGGCGGAGTCCCCTGCCGAAGAGAGTGGGGTTATTTGAAATTGATTTTGGTGTTATGATTTTTACAAACTGATAATGGTCGCGGGAGAGGGATAATATTGTTTAATAATGACACAATTGATATTTGGTCAAAAGTCTATTTTATTCAGGCCGAAATCGGGGGGCCAATTAAAATTGGTTCAACTAATTAGGATTCCCCAGAGAAAAGGCTAGAAGAGTTGCAAACAGGAAATCCGGAAAAATTAGCAATTGTACACTGGACGACTGGCGGAAAAGCATTAGAATTTTATCTGCACAAAAAATTTGAGAAATACCATAAATTTAGAGAGTGGTTTTGGCCCGAAAAAGAACTTGTGGACTTTATAGAAGAATTAAAATTCAAGGATGATTATTGCGGTAGAATGCTGTCGATTGTGGAATTTGCAAAAAAAGAAGGTCATCCGATTGAAAAAGATGAGTGGGAAACTGTAGTCCATTTATCAAGAAGAGCCATCCTTCAAACAGATAATCTTGAAACAAAGTTGAAATATTGGAAACTCCTCGATTCATACAGTACTTATTTTGATAACTTTCCATCAAAGGTAAGAAGTAAAAGGAGATTTATGTGTTGGACAAATGAGGGAAGACAATCGACCGATCTTCAAATAAAAAAGCAGTAACATAAATGATTAGTTGTCTTTTTGTCGCCGCTAGACATTCCTTTTTCATGGAGGTGGGTGAGATGTAGTGCGACAGTTTGTGGACTCAGATACCGGAGAAATATTCTACACCGAGGAAGTGCTCCGCCGGTCAGACGAGATCGTAAAGGTATTTCGACCAGCAGGTCGCAGCGTCAAATTCGTGAAAATCAAAGCCAGCCAGAAGGCAAAACGACGGCTCCGGAAGCTGTCGCTCGCTGAGGCTGGTTTTTTGTTGAAGATTGCGCCGTATGCCATGGAGGGAACCAACCTCCTGCTGGGCGACAACGAGCGCGGTCACAAGGGAACGCCGCTTACAGTCAAAGACCTTGCCCGCATCGCTCGCTGCTCCTATCCAACGGCTCGCAAGATCGTGAAAACATTCATTGAGTTGCACGTCCTACGCCGGACTGATCTGGATGGCCGGGCAGCATTGGCAATCAATCCGCTATATTCCCTCAACGGGAAAACAGCAGAATCGTGGCTCTTGCAGCTATTCAAACAGGAGATCACAGAGGCTGGAGAAGACCCGAATTTGGACTAGGGGGTCGCCAGAAGGCAACAGCCAGCAGAGCATTGTGGCTCTAAGCGCCAACCTCATTTTTTGCGGTGAAAGAAAACATATACTTTCCTGTTCGAATAGTAGTCGTTTCGTTACACCACGAAAATGCGCCACCAGCTCAACAGCAGCAAGGCTTTCATCAGTTTTTGGTCTGGCAATATTCTTAATTCTTACTTTATCGCCACGAAAGGAGCTGAACAGCTTGGACATACGGAAATTACATATCTCGAAGATCAATCCTGCTCCTTATAATCCGAGGTAGATTTGCAGCCTGGTGATCCAGAATACGAGAAACTTAAACGATCGATTATGGAGTTTGGATACGTGCAGCTGCTCATCTGGAATGAACAATCAGGAAACCTCGTCGGAGGACATCAAGGATTTAAGATACTCGTTAACGAGTTAGGACGGACTGAGGTAGACGTCTCTGTTGTGGACCTTGATGATATCCAAGAGAAAGCACTCAATATTGCTCTAAACAAGATCAGTGGGTCATGGGATGAGGAAAGGCTCGCCCAGGTGTTTGCGGAACTGCAAGAAAGCGAATTGGATCTCATTCTTTCCGGTTTTGACAATGAAGAAGTCGCAGATTTGCTCAGTGAATACATAGACATCGAGGTAGACGAGCCTGTTGTCGAGGATGAATTTGATATCCAGAAGGCGCTAAATGAGATTAAGGAGCCTGAGACGAAGCAAGGGGATATCTGGCAGCTAGGGCGGCATCTTCTCATGTGTGGAGATTCTACAAGCCTGGACGATGTGCAGGCACTCATGGATGGCACAAAGGTTGATTTGGTGGTAACGGACCCCCCATATAATGTAGCTTTTCAGAGCGACTCAGCAGAGCTGGCTGCAGATGGTCGGGAAAGCATAATGAACGATGACATGCCCATGGAGCAGTTCGAGGATTTCCTGGAGGCTGTATTCCGAAATTATGCAGCGATCATGGAAAAACAGGCTGCTATTTATGTTTTCCATCCTTCTGGCTATCAGCGTGAATTCGAGAACCAAATGAATGCAGCTGGTATCGTCGTCAGAAGACAGTGCATCTGGGTGAAAAATGCGTCTACATTCGGTTTTGCTCAGTACAAATTCAAGCATGAACCGGTGTTCTATGCTCATTTGAAGGGACAAGCTCCCGCATGGTACGGGGATCGCAAGCAGACGACAGTTTGGCGTCCTGGTCTACAAACAGATGTAAATGAACCTGAGACTGCGTGGGAAGTGTCACGAGGTGACGTAAATAAATACGTTCATCCCACACAAAAGCCTCTGGAGCTTCTGTCTATCCTAATTAGTAACAGCAGTCAGAAGGGTAACGCCGTTGCTGATTTCTTTGGTGGCAGTGGCTCCACGCTCATGACTTGCGAACAAATGGGACGCACCTGCAGAACTATGGAGCTAGACCCAAAGTTCTGTGACGTCATCAAGCGCAGATATTACGAAGGAACAGGCCAAGAGCCAGTTCTAATACGCAGGTTGCAGGACGCTGCTTAAAACAACAAAAGGGAGGCACACGAACGCCCCCCTTAGCAACCAGGTCACCCCGGCTGAGATAGCGAAACGCTGCGGCCGCAGTTTTCACCATCACTCGCTATCTCGTTTTCCATTTTACAGGAAAGCCGAGGGTGTCACAATGAAAAATGCAAACAATTGTTCTCTTTCAAATTCCGATGCTCTGCTTCTTCAGCACGAAATTGAAATAATGGAAGGCATAATCGAATCAAAGGATCAATACAGGAGAGTAGTGAAAGCAGCCATAGCAAAATGGGTTAAGGACTTCCAGTCTGGTCATATTGAAATCAAGACGGTAGATGACCTGAAGAAGCTGATAGAGCTTGATATCGAGTTACAGAAGTATGATTATTAACTAGAAATAATTCCCTATTCACGTATAATCTACTTGGAGGGGAAAGAATGATTAAATATTTCTTATTAATTCTATTAGGGATTATTTTGCTTGTTTTATCGCAGGTAAAAAATCAGCGTGTATTTAGAAAGGATATTTATCAGATTTATAAAGATTTGAAAAAAGAACTAATGTTTATGGGAGTCACGGGCGACCAATATGACAATGCAAAAGATTTCTTAAGGTCACAGAGAATTCAAGATAGAGACCTTGAGAAGCTTCAGACACTAATTACAATCCATACAACCAATAGTAATTTAATTACTCAAATCGGAACAATCTCGGCAACGGTAGCAATAACTATTATCACACTATTGTTTGGAATATTATCCACAGCGGTATTGGGCGGACTTTACAGTAAATATGCAGAGATGTATATAGAGTCTGCAGATAGTAAGAAAATCGATAATTTATTTAGTGAAATGGATAAAATGGTAGAGATAATAGGGGATGAGTTTATTATTATCGCTTGGTTGTTGTTAGGCGGCATAGCTATATGGAAACTTTGTTCTATTGATACTAACCAAACGAATGTGGTACTTCAGAAAATTGTATCAGACGAAATCCAAGACAGGAAAAATTCAAAAGAACAGTTTAATGCACCCAATTAAAAGGGTGCATTTTCCTTTTCAAAAACAACCCCATGAATTGGTGAGGTGGTGTACATGTAGATGGCTCGTAACCCAGAGAAACAAAGGTGTAAGGCGAGAAGCAAGCAGCGCGGCGAACAGTGTAAAAACTGGGCAAAGCCTGGCTGGGATGTGTGCCGCTTCCACGGTGCGGGCGGCGGTGCCCCAAAGCGCAATGTCAACGCAGTCAAGACAGGAGAGCATCAGTCGATTTGGATGGATGCTCTTACCCCTGATCAGCATGACGTAATCGCGAGAGTCAGCGTTGAGCCGATGGAGCAGATAAACCAATCCATAACGCTCTTCGCTTGGCGAGAACGTGAAATCATGCTGAAGATAGCAAAGCTGGAGAGTGGTCTGACTGAGAAGCAACGGAGGGTCTTACAAGAACGGATCACAGTGAAGGACCCAGTACAGGTTCATGACGACAAATCAGGAAAAAACAAGACGATCGTTGTCTCCCGTGATGAGATGGTAACTACGGAGATTGCAGAGACTGAGTATCGGGCAATCGACGACATCCTCACCCTGCAAGAAGCCCTAACGCGTGTCACAGACAAGAAGCTCAGAGCAGTCGAAATGAAGCACCGCCTGAGTCTTGAGGACGATCCTAATGAACAAGAAGATGACGGTTTTATCGAGGCGCTGGATGGCAAGGTGGAAGAAATATGGGACGAAGAAGAGTAACCCTTTATGCAATATTTATGCATTCTATGGTCAGGAAATAATTTGCTTTATTCGTCGAAAACTGCGCCGTTACTGGATTTGCATAAATGATGTATAAACCTTGGTTATCCACACCTCAAAAGAACCGCGTTGATATCGCTTTTTTACTTTCTGGTTGCGTCAGATAATAAATATTATGTGAACTGCAAATGCATACGATATACATTTTCGACAAGGAGGTAGAGGGTGATGAATTAGATGAAAAAAGTTAAGTCCGCCTCTTTCAAGTGGAAACCTCTATCGACAAAACAATTGAAGGTACTGACATGGTGGCGTCCCGGCTCTCCTGTAAAGGATAGGGATGCCATTATTTGTGATGGTTCCGTTCGTGCCGGTAAAACAGTCGTAATGTCATTTTCCTTCGTGGCCTGGGCTATGGATACATTCGATGGCGAAAACCTTGGAATGGCTGGTAAGACAATTGGGGCACTGCGCAGGAACGTCTTACAGCCGTTGAAACGCATACTCAAAGGTCGCGGATACAAATTCATGGACCACCAATCCGCAAACTATCTGACCATTACTTACAAAGGGAAAACGAACTTTTTCTATCTGTTTGGTGGAAAAGATGAAAGCTCTCAGGATTTGATTCAGGGTATTACTCTTGCCGGTATGTTCTTCGATGAGGTGGCGCTAATGCCACAGTCGTTTGTAAGCCAAGCCACAGCACGTTGTTCTGTTGATGGACATAAGTTCTGGTTTAACTGTAACCCTGCTGGACCATATCACTGGTTTAAAGTAGAGTGGCTTGACGATTTAGAGAATAAAAATGCAGTTCACATCCACTTCACGATGGATGACAATCTGTCCCTCTCACCCAAGACAAAGGAACGGTATAAGCGCACGTACAGAGGCATCTTTTTCAAGAGGTTCATTCTCGGACTATGGGTGCTGGCAGAAGGAATCATTTACGACATGTGGGACGATGACGATAACACGTTCGACGACGATGATTTCACGCCAAATAATAACCAGGGGGCACGCCGATATATCTCCGTAGACTACGGAACAAGTAACCCCATGGTATTCCTGGACATCTGGGACGATGGCAATACTTGCTGGCTCTACAATGAATATTATTATGATGGTCGAAAAGAAGGCGTACAGAAAGAAGATAGTCAGTACGCTGATGACTTCGATTTGTTTGTTGGCTCGGATGATCCGCCGCTTCATTCGATTCTGGACCCATCGGCAGCAAGTTTTAAAGCTGCATTGAAGAATCGGGGATATCGTGTTAAAGATGCGGATAACAGCGTTGAGGACGGCATACGGATGGTTTCTACGATGATGGCAAAACGTAAACTCCGAGTGCATCGTCACAATTGTCCGAACTTCTTGAAAGAAAGATCCAGTTATATTTGGGATGAGAAAGCGGGTCAAAGTGGCAAGGAAAAGCCAGTAAAACAAGTGGACCACTGTATGGATGCTATACGGTATTTCGTAAAAACGATCATTAAGGCTAGACGACTACTAGGCTAGGAAAGGAGGATGGGAAGTGAGCAGACGTAAAAAGAAATTTGCAAAAGATGCGAGGCAGCCTCCCGTGCAGAAGAAGCCTCCTGTAAAAGTACCTCCAGGATTGACAACGGATGCTTTTTCCAATGTGCTCGCCCGCCTGGGTAGTGGAACACCTAACCTCATGGAAGGTACAGAGTATACCATGACCAGGCTGTCTCGAGACTATCAGCTGTTGAACACTCTTTATCGAGAGCATTGGATCATAGCAAAGATTATCGACGCGATTCCAGAGGACATGACGCGGAACTGGATTACGATTACCACACAACGTCCGCCTGACGAAATTAGAAAGCTCGACAAGCTATGGCGGGTGCGCCGGGTTAAGTCAAAGATTCTTGAAGGGCTCAAATGGGGCCGCTTATATGGCGGAGCTGTGGGCCTGATCATGATCGAGGGTCACGACGATATTCTGGATCAACCCTTGGACTTCGATCTGATTATGCCAGGATCGTTTAAAGGCTTGATGATTCTGGATCGCTGGTCTGGTGTGTACCCGAGCTCCGAACTCGTGAACAATATTGATGATGTGGAATTCGGTCTGCCAGAGTCCTATCAAGTCACCATGGATGCTGGAAAAACAACACTTGTTCACCACAGCCGTATTCTCCGCTTTACTGGTCGGCAACTTCCGTATTGGGAGAAGATCGCAGAGAACTATTGGGGCGCTTCTGAGGTTGAGACAGTGTTCGACGAATTAAAGAAGCGTGATAATACTTCATGGAACATTGCCCAGCTTATTTTTCTGGCAAATCTCCGTGTAATGAAAAGCGAGGATTTGGAGGAAATGCTTGCTATCGGTGGTGAGAGGATGCAATCCGATATCTACAAAACCATCCAGACCCAAAACTGGTTGATGAGTAATATGGGATTAAACATGATTGGCAAGAATGACGAGTTCCAAACACATTCATACTCCTTCGCTGGACTAAATGACATCTACGAAAGCTTCATGCTCGACATCGCAGGAGCAAGCCAAATTCCGGTTACACGGCTCTTTGGTCGGTCGCCCGCGGGAATGAATGCAACGGGAGAAAGCGACCTACAAAATTATTACGAGGTGGTCCAGCAGCAGCAAGAATCTATCCTTGGACCAATTCTCGACAAGCTTCTTCCGATCATGTGCATGTCAGAGTTTGGTGCGATTCCAGATGATATTGACTACACATTCGACCCAATCAGGACACCGAATGATTCAGAGGTAGCCGAGCTGGTCGATAAAAAAACCACATCTATCATAAACGTGTTCCAGGCAGGTATTATCGGCCAGAAAACAGCTCTAAAGGAATTAAAGCAAATGAGCGAGACGACAGGGATGTTCACCAATAGGCATCGATGAGGTCAAGGACAGCGATCGCTCTGTGCTCGCCAAAACATCATTGTTGGAACCAGCACTGGGGCAGACCGAGTGGACGGAGCGAAGTTGAAGTTGAAATGGATTTGGTGTCGTGCGATTTCTCAACTAACGAAGTCGAGTTAGCTTAGTTAGCTTAATAAAACAGCGGCAATCTAGGACGTAGTTTTCTCGTCAATGGCTACCGCTGTTTAGGTTGCTAGGGTTAGTCTAATACTTGAAATATGTTCTTGAACGTTACGTTACGTCATGTTTTATAATCTAGGTACCGGTAAATGGCAGGCGCTGAATAAGGGGTTGATTATGAAACAATATTGGAAGATAGGGGAAATTGCCAAGCTGACAGGGCTAACAATACGAACATTGCGATTTTATGATCAAATCGCCTTGTTCTCACCAAGTGAGCAGACAGATTCCGGACACAGATTGTACACTGAATCCGACATTTCGCGTCTTCACCAAATTCTCTCTTTGAAGGAATTGGGGTTAGCTTTGGAAGAAATCAAATCGCTCTTGGCTCAGAATCAATGCAGTCCTATTGAGATAGTATCCATACAAATTGAACGATTAAAAGAAAAAATAAAGATTCAGCAAAAGCTTCTTGAAGAGTTGGAACATGTGTCGTCACTCATGCACATGAAAGAAGCGTTAACCGTAGACGATTTTACAAAAGTACTGGCTATGATGAAAAAGAGCCATGACAAATTTTTCTACGAGCGACAGATGATAGCGGAACGCAGTTTAGATCGACTAGGTGACTTTCTTGCTGAGCATCATGACGAACGATAGCTAAATGGAGGATCCGCATGAAGAGCAAGCGAACCGTACACCACACAACTTTCTATTGATAACTCTCGGAACGTAGAGAATTGATCGCCCACGAACCGATGCTAGGTTTGACGCTTACACCATATCCAGTTATTGGGCCATTCGGTCCCAGGTCCCTAAAGAACAATACCTCTTTTTCAACCTTGCGCGAAAAAAAGGGGATGATCATGAAACGGGAGTGGAAAGTAGGAGAACTTGCGAAATTAGCAGGATTCACGGTTGGACATTGCGATACTACGACCAGATCGGTTTGTTCTCGCCATCCGGTCATACTGATTCCAAACACAGGATTAATACCGAATCCGATATTGCACGCCAACAGCAAATTCTATCATTGAAGGAGCTCGGCTATTCGCTGGATCAGGTCAAATCAGAAGGTGTCGGCGATCATTTCAGCCTGTTAGATATCGTCTCCCTTCAGATTGCTCATTTAAAAGAAATTATAAGCGTTCAATAGAAGCTTTAACAGGTACTAGATCATTTACCAAGCCTTATGCAGAGTAAAGGACCTTTTACAATTCTAGATTTTATCAAAATATTGGTCGCCATGAGGATGAATCATGAGAAATATTACGTCGAACGGAAAGCGATCTGGGATTCACACCTGACCGGCTTGATGATTTTCTCGAAGAGCATCCGGATGAGCAGACCTAAGGGAGGATTAAATAAACCATGAACGAACGAGCCGTAAAACACTCTACCTTTGTGATCGAGCGTAATTATAACGCATCACCTGAGCGGGTATTCGCCGCTTGGTCGGATGCGTCGACCAAAGCTCGATGGTTTCCGAAAGCCGACGAGTTCGACTTCCGGGTCGGCGGGCGGGAGATCAACCGCGGAGGTCCGCCGGGAGGGGCGATCTACACTTTCGACGCCTGCTACCAAGAGATCGTGCAGAACAATCGCATCGTTTATACCTACACCCTGGACATGGGAGAGACACGGACATCGGTCTCTGTGACGACGGTGGAAATTAGGCAGGCGGACAGCGGTACACAGCTTATCTACACTGAACAAGGCGCCTTCTTTGATGGTCATGATACGCCGGAACAGCGCGAGCACGGGACGAAATATATTTTGGACAAACTGGGCGATTTTTTGAAGACCGATGACGAACGCTATGAACGGGACTGAGATACAGGCCGGCATGCGTGAATGGGTCGGGCTCGCGGTGCTTGCCCTTCCCGCCCTTCTTGTCTCGATCGATCTCTCCGTAATGATTCTCGCACTGCCGCACATTGGCGCCGACCTCGGCGCCGACAGCGCCCAGCAGTTGTGGATCATCGACATCTACGGCTTTATGCTCGCCGGGTTCTTGATCACTATGGGGACGCTGGGTGATCGGATCGGGCGCCGCAAACTGCTGTTGATCGGCGGGGCCACATTCGTCATGGCCTCGATAATGGCTGCATTCTCCCAAAGTGCTGAGATGCTAATTGCATCCCGCGCAATACTCGGCATAGCCGGTGCGACTGTATCGCCTTCTACTCTTGCTTTGATAAGCAACATGTTCCGTGCCCACAAGCAGCGCTCCCTCGCCATCGGCATATGGTTAACGTGCTCCATGGGCGGCATGGCCCTCGGACCGGTGGTTGGAGGTATCCTGTTGGACCACTTCTGGTGGGGCTCGGTGTTCCTTCTGGGCGTGCCGGTCATGTTGCTTCTACTATTAACCGGACCTATGTTGCTGCCCGAATACCGGCACCCCGAATCCGGTCGGCTGGATTTGATCAGTGTCGCGTTATCGCTGGGCGCCATCCTGCCGGTCATATACGGCCTCAAGGAAATTGCCAAGTACGGTCTGCAGATGGTGCCTGCATTGTTAATACTGGCAGGCATCGTCCTCGGCACGGTGTTCGTGACGCGGCAGCGCAGGCTGACGAGTCCCCTGCTGGACCTGCGCTTGTTCGCTAGTCCCGGATTCAGTGCTGCACTGGGGGGCATGTTCGGTATTACACTGACAGGAGCGACCATGCTCTTCATCGCGCAGCATCTCCAATTCGTGCAAGGAATGTCGCCGCTTCAGGCAGCGTTGTATATGCTCCCAGGGGTAATTGCCTCGATGGCCGGTATGCTTCTCTCGCCGCTTATCGCACGCCGGATCCGACCGGCGCGACTCATCGGAACGGGTCTCTTGGTATCAACCGCGGGCTGTTTTCTGCTGACTCAGGTGGGGGGTGAGTCAGGTCTCACGTTTCTGGTGCTCGGGTACATCTTCTTCAATATAGGTGCAGCCCCGCTCCCGAGCCTGTCAAGCGACCTTGTCATTGGCTCAGCCCCGCCGGAGAAGGCGGGATCAGCTGCCTCCATGCTGCAAACCAGCGGCGAATTCGCCTTTGCGCTGGGCATTGCAGTCTTGGGCAGCATCGGTACGATCGTTTACCGCAACCAGGTGGCGAACTTTATTCCCGCCGACTTGCCGGCGTCCGCGATACAAGCTTCCCGCGACAGCTTGGCCGGTGCCACGGCTATAGCGGAAGGCCTCTCCGAACAATTGGGTAAGGCACTGCTTACCGGTGCACGCGAAGCCTTTACCGGCGGGATGCACACCGTTGCGGCAACCAGCGGCGCTATCATGCTCGCTATTATCGTCCTTGTCGTTACGCGGCTTCGGCATGTACGACCAATCGGAGAGACACAGTCTAACCAAGCCGACAGTATTCCAGAAGAAGTACCCGGCGTTGCCAAAGAATCAAGTTAGTTGCACTGCATAGTCATGCTTACGTAAGTAACCAACCAGTACGAGTACATCTCTTTGATTGGGAACGCCGAAGGGTTAAGCCGGTCGCGTATGCGGCGTGACCGGGCTTAATCCCTTCTTCAACTGTTCAAAGAAAATAAAGTATTAGATTGAGAAAATACAGTATTAGACTGACGATTCGGCATTTAGCTAACGGGCAGGATAATTGAGCGCTAAACAGATTAAAACCGAATTGAACGGATGCTTCTAGTCTTCCAACAAACGCCCCAGTTTGTTGGATAAAGAGGAAAATCTATTAACAATCGAGAAGAAATCTTTAGAATACATGTGTGTTAATTTTAGGTCTAGGAGGTATGGGATATGAAGATCCATCGAATAGATCATGTGAGTGTAAACGTAAATGATCTTTCAGCAGCTAAAGCGTTTTTTCTCGATTTGGGACTTGAAGTGCAAGGGGAATGGGAAATGGAAGGAGAGTGGTTGGGTCAGGTAGTTGGGCTTACTAACGTTAAAACAGCATGTGTAGGATTGCGAACGCCAGACGGTCAGGCATGGATAGAGCTAGTCAAATTTTATACGCCGTCAGATGAACAAGATATTCAGAAACCCTTTGCAAATACGCTGGGTATCCGACATATTGCATTTGCTGTTGAAGATATTGAAGCTATTGTTGCCAAATTGAAAAAGAAGGGCACGGAAATCTTTAGTGAGATACAGCAATATGAAGAAAGTTATAAGTTATGTTATGTTCGTGGGCCAGAAGGAATTATTTTAGAATTGGCTGAAAAAATCAAATAACTATTGAAGATTAAGCTAACGGGTACGTTAGTTTAAGAACAGTTCTTACAATATAAGACCCAATTTAAACGTGTTGAAATTAACAAGCGTTCCCTTAAGAATAATCAACGGTTTTGATATGTTTGTTGAATAAGAGCGGGCTTCCCCGCTCACTCCTCCTGCATCGATTCGACGAACTCCTTCAAAACATGAACAGCTTGCACGCAATCATTCAAAGAAGACCATTCGCGCGGATTATGGCTGATGCCCTCCCGGCTCCTCACGAACAGCATGCCGATTTTTGTATGGCGCGCCAGAATCATCGCATCATGCCCGGCTCCGCTTGGCAAAAACATCGGCGCGATCCCCTGCCCTTCCACGATTTTTGCCAGCTTTTCCTGCATTTCTTGACAGATGGGGGCGGGCTTGGCGAGCGATTTTTTGTCAATCTGAACCGTCACCCGGTGCTCATTGGCGATAGCCTCGACTTTTTGGCTGATCAGCTCCACCAGCTGCGCCAGTGTCTCCTCATAAATATCGCGAACGTCCACATACAGCTCAACCTTTTGCGGAATCACGTTGATCCCGTTTGGAGAGACTTCCAGCTTGCCGACCGTCGCCACCGCTGAAGAGCTGACCTTTTTGGGTAATGATTTCAGCTCATATACAAATTGGCCCGCGGCCACGAGAGGGTCATAGCGATCGGCCATCGGCGTATTTCCGGCATGCCCTGCGATCCCGTCAAATGTGATTTTGAGCAAATAGAGTCCGGCGATCCCTGTTACCACCCCGACAGGGAGATATTGTTTTTCCAAGCGTTTCCCCTGTTCGATATGAACCTCAATGAACGCTTTGCACTGGGCAAAGTCACGTTTCGCCCGCAAAAAATGATCAACGCGAAGCCCGTAATCCTTAATCACGTGCGCAAAGCTGTCGCCATGGATATCCTGCAGGCAAAGCTGCTGTTCCATATCTATTTCCCCCACCATAGCGAGGCTGCCGGTAAGCCCGTCGTTAAAGCGGGCGCCTTCTTCATCCGAGAAGATAATGACTTCAAATGGATGCTTCGGCCGGTAGTTTGTTTCTTTCCACGCTTCGACCACTTCAAGCGCGGTCAGGACGCCCAGCACGCCGTCGAAATGCCCGCCGTTCGGCACGCTGTCCACGTGGGAGCCTGACAGAATGGCGGGCAAATGATCCTCCTCACCAACTAGGCGACCGATGATATTGCCTGCCTCATCTTCGCGTACGGCAAGCCCGGCTTCCGCCATCCATGTGCCTACAAGCTTTTTTGCTGCACGTTCCTCGCGGGAATAACCGATCCGGCAGGAACCGCCACTCTCCGTTCTGCCGATTTCGGATATGGTAGAAAGGCGGAGGGCCAGTCTTTCACCTGAAACGCCAGCGCGATCGAATGAACGGTCATAAGATTCTAGCAATTTTTCATTAAGTTTGATCAAAGTAAATGAACCTCCTTCGTCGATGATGAGCAGCCTCTGGCTGATTTTCCTGTTGATTTATCATAGTTCAAATTTGCGAGAATGAAAAATGAAGAGGTTCAATGCTAACCATTTAAAAATTAATGGATGAAAAAGAGCGAAACAACGGCCGTCAAAAGCCGGATTTCGCTTGCGATGAATCGAAATTAAGCGCGAAGCTTATGCCATTCATGCAGCACAACGTCAATAAAACTGCTAACGGTACTGAAGTCCCGTTCATCCTTCAGGTAAATCAGGTAGGTGGGTAATCGTTCGGGAAAGCGCCGCAGGACAGCAAGACTTCCTTCACGTACCTCTTTTTGGATGAGGCTCTCGCTGATGAGGCCAATGCCCGCTTTTATCATGACCGCACGCTTCAAGGCTTCCTCGCTGCCGCATTCGATTGTCGACGCCGGCTTGCAGCTCATTTCATCCAGGCAATGCTTGACGACGCTATCTTGATCATAGGTTATAAAAAAGGGATTCTCGACAAAGAGGCGGGCGATGCTGCGTTCTTTGGCCAATTCCGGATGTGCGACAATCGCGAGATCTTCCTGATCGATCAAGATTTCCTCGATTCCCGGACGATTGCTTGTTCCCGCGATAATCCCGATATTCGCTTGATTTGAATCGATGAGCTGGATGGTTTCTTTACTTTTGTAGCAAAGCATCTTCATCTGGACCTCGGGGTGGAGCTTCAGATAGACGCCAAGCAGCCGAGATAAATAGTGGCTACAATAAAATTCCGGTGCGGAAATGCTCAACGTTCCAAACGGTTTTTTCATTCTTTTTAAGTCCCGCTCCAGTTCCTCGACGCTCTGAAAAATTTTTTCCGTATGCTTTTGCAGCAATTTGCCGACAGGCGTCAGAAACGTTCGCTTTCCGACCCTGCTTAGGAGTGTATGGCCAATTTCCTTTTCCAATGCTTGAATTTGCAAGCTGATCGTCGGCTGGCTATAGCGAAGCGCATCGGCTGCTTTTGTCAAATTGAGGTGTTCGGCAACGGCATGAAAGGTTCTAAGATGGCGTAATTCCATACATGTTCCCCCTAAGGTATCGAATCGCATTTCGGACTAGGTCAGATATATCGTAGTCCATTTGACAGGCGCAGACAAATGGTTTTTTCCGTCAAAGCGAGAGGTCATGCGGCAAAGAGCAATATCGTGATGTTTTTTGGATCCTGATCGCCGTTCGCATCATTCGCACATGCCGTAAGCTGGGGATCAGCATGCAGGCTTTGCCCGAAAATCCGAAGAGGCTGGAATCGTCTTCATCGGTCCATCACCCGAAGTGATCGCCCGGAAGGGAAGCAAGATCGAGTCGCGCAAAGCGATGGAGGAGGCGGGGGTTCCTGCCACCAGAAACGGTTGGGCAAATTCACCGGCCTCCGTGACAAGGACGGTAGGGAGATTTACGAAGGGGATTTGCTCGAGCATGATATGGAGGTCGATGGGATCTGGGAGACATACGAGGCTTGTGAAGCCGTATACGACCAAGATAACGAGATCTTTTGCTTTGAAGGTGACACGCAAACACCATTGACAACCTTATAGTTAGCGCTACATTAATAGCTATATATACTGGAAAGCCAGTAGTAGAGAATAAATTTTATGATCAGTACCAGATGTTCGAGTTTTTGTTTAAGGTAGACTCCAGGGACGGGGAACTATTAAGAAGATCCGATGAAACTACTGATGCGGAATTTTTTGAGATTGATTCACAGCCAGTAGAAGGGTCGATAGTCTAGGAAAAGCATCAGAGGCTGCTGGAGATGATCCAAGCAGCCTCGTTAAGCTATTGGGCAGTTCTTTTCAAAAACTCCCTTTTTCTATAACTCCATGTGAGATTCGGTTCTACGCAACTTATTCTAATTCAGCCGGGGAGCATTACTCCTATAATATGGTGCGGGCAAGTCCATATCGCCTCAAAGAGCATCATTTTTAAATGCAATTTGACCTTAACCAAAGATTGTCATTTCCCTATTATTACTATCTAACACTTCAATCTTCACAATACCACCAAGATGATGTGACACTAAATCAGACAATTCTTTAAGCGCCATATGAAACTCATCGCTTCTTGTTTCATCTATTAATTCAATACAGAGGAATGCATTTTTCGTATTTTCTGTTAGCATCGTCCTCTGAGCTTCACGCCAATTCCAGCATCTGCATATTGCACCGTCATCATCTTTATAAACGATTTCTCCTTCATATGGCAAAGTATTTTCATCACTTCCCAATGGGATAAACGGTTCGTTACCATTTGCCTGCGTCAGCCGAATATCGCCTACAAAAGTGTCGATATCTTCTCCACCACACGGAAGCCCATAACGCAATGAAATGGAATTATAGATGTCAACAAGCGGGTTTATTGTTCCAATATGATTGCCATTTTTCACTCTTTTTAATAAAGCTTCAATGGAACACCTTGCCCCTTTCTTTGTCTTGAATTTCTGAAAAGCTTCTCGCCAAACGAATATGACCGGATTACTACTGAATTCCTCCAAACTTAAGAATTTATGTGCTTCTTTCTCTGCCTCCTGCAGCAGCTTCTCGTAGATTTCAACGTCCCTTATTGAATTATCAATTCCCTGGAAAATAACGGTGCCTATTTTTGCATGAGGGAATAACGACCAAAAATCATCTTCAATGATAAATCTAGGCATAACATATCTCTCCATTTCATCTTAACAATCTTATGTTTTGGAGGGGCTCGCAAAGGCGGAGAATACCCCTAGAACAATATATAAATAACCAGTTATTCGATTCACAAACTTTGAACTGGTTTTCCTACCCACAATCCGCTTTCTAATACTTGCTGCGAGAACTGCGTACAGACCATCGCTAATAAAAGCTAGGATAATAAATATAGTTCCTAAAAGCAAAAATTGTACAGTGACTGATCCAGCAGTAGGTGATATGAATTGTGGAAAGAAGGCTAAAAAAAAGAGTGCTGTCTTAGGATTCATTACTTCTACGAGCGCTGATTCGTAAAAAATCTTTAGTAATTTTTTGCGAGGGGCTGTTGGAATTTCTGAAGTCGTACTATCAGATTTAGAAAATAAAGTCTTGCACCCCAGATAAATAAGATAAGCAGCACCCAAGTATTTAACGATAGTAAAGGCTGCTATTGAGGTCATAAGGATCGCAGAAACCCCAATGGCTCCAGCCAAGACGTGAACAGAGCCGCCAAGAGATACACCAAGAACGGATACCAGGCCCGCTTTCTTCCCTTGATCTATACTTCTTGCCATAATATAGAACACCGCTGGACCAGGTATGATTAACAATGTAGCAGCAGCAATTACAAATAGCCAAATAGTGGAGAACTCCATAAAGCTCAACTCCTTGTTGTATTTTTGCACATGATGATTGATGAAAGCAAAATTACGCTTTATTTTTCAGGTTCGCTTTCATCAAGGAGGCAATTTGTTGCTCGTTTGGAAAGGGAATCTGTTCCAACTGTTTTATAACGAGCTCTTGTCTGTGTAAGGAATGGTTTTGACTTACCTTTGCTTTCCCTTCAATCCTATCGATCTTGATTTTGAATCCTTGAACGCCTTTGTTCATACCACCGAGATATTCAGCATCTACATTCTGCAATCTGTAAGAGCTGTCAGGGGCTTCATACTTCAATACCAAATCATTCAAGGAACTCATTAACTCGTGCTCATCCCGGATTAGCTCAACTTCCCCGTAAACATGAACGGTCACATAATTCCAGGTTGGTACTGCTTTATTGGTCTCATACCAAGAGGGAGAGATATAACAATGAGGACCATGGAAAACGGTTAACACTGTCTGATTTTGAATATCCTTCCACTGCGGATTTGGACGGGCAAAATGACCGTACAAATAGGTTTTCTCCTTATTCAACATCAGAGGTAAATGTGTAGCGAAGGGCATTCCTTTATGAATGGAAAACAATGTTGCAAAACTGTTCTCCTGTATGACATCGTAGGCAGCAGCTGCGTCTTTCATCGTAAAATGTTCTGGAATATACATTTGACCTCTCCTCAATCCTATTTTTGACATCCAACAGATATCCTTTACTCGGTATGATATAATTCAAACTGACATTTAAAAAGGTACAATACTGAAAAAATTCACATGTCAGGGAGATAAAAGTGATAAACACCATTTTTGCTTTTACAGATACTTCCCCCAAATACAAACAAATCTACGAGCAATTCAAATTATTGATTGAACATGGCGACATAAAGGCGGATGAGCCATTGCCCTCCATTCGTCAACTTGCAGATTCCTTACATGTAAGCCGTAATACAACATTAATGGCTTATGAACAGCTGGTTGCTGAAGGGTATATTCGCGGCGAAGGGCGAAAAGGTTATTTTGTAAATGAGTTAGAGCCCCTTTTATTTCAAGAGGCTCGCAGCTCTTCTAATCACAAGCAAACAGAGCTGGTACCACCTGTTCGCATTGATTTCCGCGCAGACGTCGTCGATCAATCGCAGTTCCCATTAAAAACGTGGAGGAGGATCTCGAATCAAGTATTAACGGTAAAGGACAGCTTTCGATACGGGGAACCTTTTGGCGAATTGTGCCTGCGCGAACAAATCGCAGCGTATATACTCCAGTCTCGTGGGGTGAGAACAGATCCAAATGCCATCATTATCGGAAGCAGTACTGGGCAAATGCTTGTGTATCTCGGTCATGTCCTGAAACATGATTTTTCTAGCATGATTGTGGAGGATCCTGGTTATGATGGCGCTAGGGAAGCTTTTCAATTAAATGGTTTTACGCTTGAAACACTGCCCGTTTATGAGACAGGTGCTGATTTTTCACACTTAGAACATATGAAATCAAGATTAATTTATGTGGCGCCGTCCCATCACAGTCCATACGGGGTAAGCATGCCCATTCAACAAAGGCATGCACTTATCCAATGGGCAAACAAGATGCAAGGATATATTATCGAAGACGATTATGATAGTGAATTTCGCTATACCCAACAACCATTTCCCGCTCTCGCTTCCATAGATTCAACGAGAGTGATTTATCTCGGAAATTTCTCAAAGTGCTTTCTTCCAGGAATTCGTTTATGTTATATGGTGTTGCCACAGCCACTTATCAACTGTTATAAAAATCAATTCACACATTTCGAGAGCACCACTTCACTACTTAGCCAATTCGGAATGGCGAAATTTATGGAAGAAGGGGAATGGAATCGCCATATTAAACGAATGCGCCTTGTTTATAAACGAAAAATGCAGCACTTGGTTTTTGAATTAAGGAATCATTTCAAGCGAAATATATCAATAATTGGCGAGCAGTCTGGTTTGTACTTATTAGTCAAAGTACACTTGGAGCGTTCAGAAGAATGGCTCATAGAGCAAGCGTCCATTCAGGGGGTTAAAGTCTATCCTACTTCCCTCTTCTTCATAAAAAACAAAACCGATAAACCAATTATTAAACTTGGTTTCAGTAATTTATCATGTGATGAAATCCAGCTTGGTGTGAAGCTCTTAAAAAAGGCTTGGTTATAAAATACATCACACGTTTGCCAATTTAGAAAGCCTTCCTAACTGGTAGATCGACTTCAAAAATAAATATACGCTCAGCTCCGCGGAGAGCGACGGCGTGAACTTTATCGCCGCTTCTTCTAGTACTTGCCGAGCAGCAATTACTGAATTAAAGGGCAGAATAGTTGTAATCCTTTCTGTTATGAATATGACACAAATTGACATATTTAAAGGTCTAAAATGGGTGGTAGATCAACGAAAGGAGTAACAAATCATGAAACGAAGAATCATTTTAGATTTAGCAGTTACTTTAGATGGTTTTATTGAAGGGAAAACTGGGGAAGTTGATTGGTGCATTATGGACTCTGAGATGGGGTTTATTAATTTCTTAAATCAAATTGATACTATTTTATATGGAAGAAAAAGTTATGATTTATGGGGACAATTTACTCCAGAAATTGAACATACTGATACCGAAAAAGAAATTTGGGGATTAGTTCATAGTAAAGAAAGATATGTGTTTTCCAGGACACAAAAAGGGACTGATAATAAAGCAATATTCATAAATGATAATATTCTTGAAGAAGTAAATAAATTAAAGAATAAGCCTGGTAAAGACATCTGGCTATATGGTGGTGCAAGTCTTATTACAACTTTTATCAATTTAGGGCTTGTTGATGAATTTAGATTATCTGTTCACCCTGTTATTTTGGGAGAAGGAAAACCGTTGTTTATTGATATAAAACAGAGGTTGAATTTAAAAATGGTTAATACAAGAACGTTCTCCTCTGGCGTTGTGCAACTAATCTATCAATTGAATGGGAAATAATATTCTCACGAGTACGCGCTTATTCGCTGGATTTCACTCCCATGTCTCAACGGGTCTGGGCCCTATGTTTAAGTTCACTCGGTACTCCGTGCTTTCTTTGAAATCCTGCGAATAAGCCAACACATGTGTTATCGGTGAATCAAAGCTTACGCTGCTTGTGACAACGGCAATGTTTTCAGTTCAGGGAAAACAAGATCGACCCAGCGGTGCAGCTGGTTAATGGCACTTACCATTCGTTTAACGATTGCATCACGGTTAGATAAGAGAACCCGTAATTCCTCGAACGCTTCCGATGTGGAATGAATGTGGGAGTAGTAGCCGTTCTTGACCATGTCAGCGATAACCAGTGCATCTTTCCTATCGCTTTTGGAACGTGTATTAACTCGGTTTTCTTTGTTCTTTTTTACGAGATGAGGGTTCACCAACACGACTTGGAACTCATGATGGAACAGCCAGCGGGATATACTTAGCCAGTAATGGACGGTTGGCTTCATGCCGACTATCGAGCAGCCTCTACCGATTCACTCTCCGCATCTAGCTGAGTGATCTCCTCATGCATATAAATACCCCGCTTTTCCAGCTCTGCAAATACTTCTGCTGGTTCAAACGCCTCCTCAGGAATGAGGACACCCGTCTTTTTCACCATGCCTTTGGCAATCATCTCCGTTGCAACAGCCATCGGAATCCCGACATTGCGTGTATATGCCCGCAGCTTCTCCCAGCCTTCTACTGATCCATCAGACGCAGGATGAGTATGATAGAGGACGTGCTGGACACGGCGTCCTTCCTTTGTTCCGATGACTTCTACATGCAGGGAATAACCGTACAGCTCTGTTTCTTGACCTTCCGTAGAGTGGAACAAGAATTCACTGATACAATCGAGTATGCCGATTTCTTTGTCATTGACGGTGATCTTGTCATTGCGCATGAAGCCCCAGTCATAGAGGGCGCGAACCAGCTGCATGTTTTTCGCAGGCCAGGTACCGCGTACCTCGATCAGCTGGACATTTTTATGTGCGAGTGCGGTTGCCAATGTTTTTGTCTCCGCATGAGGGATGATGTATTGAATGGTTTTTCCATAAGGCTGGGGCAGTTGAATTTCACGTGGCCGAGCAAACGGAGGAACTTGTATAAACTCACCATTTTCAAAGACGACACGACCAGGCAGGAGGGGGTCGTATTCATACGTCGTTGTCTCGGTGATGGAACGGGAAAAAGCAATGGGACGGAAAGCGCCGTGGCTGACGCGAACCGATTTGACCGTATCCAGTTGGCCCGCAGCATGCATCGCCATCATTTGGGTGACACCAGGCGTCATGCCAAAGCCAGGCACGCAGGTCTTGCCGTTTTTCTTGAAGATCTCGTCTGAGGCTTCTTCCGCTCCAAAACCGTTCAGATTAATTCCATGGCAGCCTGCTTCTGCTATGCAGGCAGTTGATAGCCCATTGAGAGTAATGGTCGTTCCATCCATGACGATGTCGTAGCCGCGCATTTTTTTGACGGTGTCAGCATGATCACGCACATTGATTTGTACGAAGTCAACACGTGGATCATTAAGCGATTCGACAATTTTTCTACCTTCTTCCTCATTGAAGTCAGCTACGGTAATTTTTTCAAAGCTAGAGTACTGGACCAAATCAAGAATAGACTCCCGGCAAATTCGGCCTGCGCCGCCCAGACAAAGAACTTTCATGCGAATTCCTCCTGTAATTGGTACCTTAGTTTTCTGAATATTGGGTCTGTCTGATAAAAAGTATATCATAGGATGTTGTTTTTATGTTGTTTTTATTTGGTGTTTTTTGTGTATTTAATTTGTTTATCCTTCTTTATGTTTTATTAACAATAAAAAACACATAAACAAGCAATTAAATAAACGAATATCAAATTAAAGACAACATAAACATTAAGAAGGATGCTATAATAGATATAAAATTATGAATATTTAAACTTATAAAAGGGGTGGTCGGAAATAAAGCACCGAACGAGCATCCAAACAGTTTGGGATTGTCCTGTTTCGGACCTTTGGAGGAGTGTAGCTTCACCCTATACAATAGGTCTATTTCACACATCAGCACATATTATTTCTCTATCGCTAAAAGAGGGTGGATCGCATGGAATCTCTGCATGTATTTTACGAGCAGCATGTCATCATGAATCTGGAGATGTATTTGAGAGTGGTGATTAGCGCAGTTCTTGGCATGTTTATCGGGTGGGACCGTTCACACAAAAACAAACCTGCCGGGCTAAAGACATATATGTATGTCTCTGTCGCTTGCACGTTAATTACGCTTGTTTCCATCTACAGTACAAAAATGTACAGCTCGCCTAATAGCGGAACGATGATGGACCCGATGCGTCTGGCTGCACAGATCGTCACAGGGCTTGGATTTCTGGGAGCGGGTGTGATTCTCAAGGACGGCTTGCAGGTAAAAGGACTGACTTCTGCAGCAATGATATTTTTTGCTGGCGGGATTGGAATTGGGATCGGGGCTGGATTTTATGGCATTGTGATTTTTTCCGTTATCGTGGCGTTCGCGCTGGCCAGGGTAAGTCAGCGCTTTGAAGAGGTTCAGCATAAGCGAACGGACAGTAGCGAAAAGGCGTGTTCCGTTAAGAAGCAAGAGGTAGGGTAGGAGAGGCACAAGGAAGCGGTGCGAGCAAAGCGTACCATTCGATCAGGTCCGCACGTTCAAAGGCTTGAAGTCTGAAGTCTGAAGTCTGAAGTGTGATTGTTTGTTCGCTTTCGTCCCCTATTTTTTAGTTGGGGGCTTTTTTCTATTCTCATTTCGAACTATGCTTAAGAATAAATAATAGTCTTTACAGGGGAGGGGCAGGCAGAAAATGCGGCTGTCAATATTCAAAATATTCGGGATTGTAGCTGTTCTGCTGCTTGTTTTGTTAGTCTCGGCTCCTAGCGTCCGGGCGTCCGAGGTCCAGCCTCTCGCCAAGCAGGGAGTCATCGACTTGGGTGGGATCAACTGGGAAGAAAAGCAGTCGGTGGCGTTGAATGGCGAGTGGGCTTTTTATTGGAACGAACTGCTGACACCTACTATGCTAAAAGAAGCATCAGTATCCGCGCACCCTGTCTATAAAGCTGTCCCGTCTACCTGGAAGGCTAGAACAAATGCGAGCCAATCCTACTCCAATCAAGGCTACGCTACATACCGCCTCATCCTTCAATTGGGAGAGCAGGATATACATAAACGATTCGCGATCTACATGCCGAGTGTGGCCACCGCCTATCAATTATGGATCAACGGCGAGCTGATGGAAAGAAGCGGCGTCGTCGGAGTGAGCAGGGCAGAGATGATCCCTAAAAATTATTCCAAAATCGTCCCTTTTCAGACGGATCGTCCCCAAGTCGAGCTGGTTGTCCAAGTGTCCAACTTTGTGCAGCGAAAAGGCGGGCTGTGGGAGTCTATAACGTTTGGTCCCGTTGAGGAAATCATGTTCCAGCGCGAGACCAAGGTACTCTATGAAAGTCTGATCGCGGGCTGTTTGTTTCTCATGGGTATCTATCATTTTGCCTTGTTTCTGACACGAAAAAGAGAGAAGTCCGCCCTCTACTTTGCCGGAATGAGCATTGCGATCAGTATTCGCATTCTATTTTTGGGAGAAACGCTTGCCGTACGTTTTTTCCCCGGGATCCCTTGGGAAATCGGGGTCAAGCTGGAATATTTGTGCGCCTCTATCTGCATGATGTTTTTGTCTTTGTTTGTCCATTCCCAATATCCTCTAGAATCCAATCGAACCATCCGTAATTGGTGCATACGGGTAGGGTTTGTGCTGGTCCTTTTCATCGTTAGTAGTCCCCCCTGGATATTCACCGAAATGCTCGTGGTCAAAGAAATTTATTTATTGGTCAGTTTTATTTATGTGCTGTACGTCTATGTGCAGGCAGTCATTCGGAAACGGCACGGCGCATTGCTCAATGGTTTCGGGCTGATGGTGCTGTTCATTGCGGTAATCAATGAGATTTTGTTCTACGCCAATCTATCTACGTTTGAGCACGGAGTCGCATTTGGCCTACTCGTCTTTTTATTTACCCAGATGATCAATCTGTCTATGGCATTTGCGAGATCATTCGATCATGTAGAGCGCTTGTCGGACGAGCTGAGGAAATCAAACGAATCGCTGGAGCAAAAAGTACAGCGGCGAACGCAAGCGCTTGAGGGGAAAAACAAGGAGCTGCAAATGATGGAGGAATCACGCCGCAGGCTGCTCTCCAATATTGCTCACGAGCTAGGGACACCACTCACTTCGATCCAAGGCTTTATCAAAGCGATGATTGATGGGGTCGTGAAGACGGATGATCCCAAGTACTTAACGATTCTTTATGAAAAGACGATCTATTTGCACCAAATTATCAAAGATTTGTTTGAGCTCTCCAAAATTGAATCGAGGCAGATTCAGTTTCACTTTCAGCCGCTTTCCCTATTGCCCTTTTTCTATCACTTGTACGAAAAACACTTGCTGGACATGGAGAAAAAAGAACTGCGTTTTGAGTGGGAGATGAGCTCCGAGAAGACTCCTGTTGAAGGGCTTGTCATCATGGCTGATCCGCTTCGCGTCGAGCAGGTGGTAGTCAATCTGTTGACAAATGCTCAGCGGTATACACCTCCCGGAGGAGCGATTCGATTGCGGGTAGATTGGGAGCTGGAAGCTGGTGGGTTGGGAAAAGCGTACGTAAGCGTAAGCGATACAGGAATGGGAATCGGCGCAGAATCGTTGCCATTTGTGTTTGACCGGTTTTACAAAGGAAATGAAGCGCCTAAGCTCCGCTCTGGCGGGGGAGGGCTAGGATTGACGATTTCGAAAGAGATTATTCAATACCATCAAGGCGAAATGTGCGTAGAAAGCACAGTGGGAGTGGGAAGCACGTTCTCGTTTTCACTCCCAGTAAGCCTCGTGCAAAGAAACGAAGAAGGGAAGATATCGTAAATGGCAAACCCCACGATCTTGCTGGTGGAAGATGATGAGAATATTAGGGAGCTCGTCCGGTTGTACCTTGAGGCAAATGGTTTTGGTGTCAGGGAGGCGGAAGATGTTCGCCAGGCTCATACTCTGCTTGGTATGGAGCAGCCTGATTTAATCATCCTCGATATCTTGCTGCCCGATGGTTCAGGACTTGGGCTATGCCAGTTTTTGCGGGACACTGGCTGCGAGCTTCCCGTTCTCTTTTTAAGCTGCAAGGATGATTCAGAGGATATGATAGCGGGTCTTGATCTGGGCGGGGATGACTATATGACCAAACCCTTTGATCCCAACATTTTGATATCGCGGGTGAAGGCTCTTCTACGTAGACGGGGAATACAGGATAAAAAGGGAAATGCCAAAAGCTCAAAAGAAGAGTTAGTTGAGCGATTGACCAAACGGGAGATTGAAATACTGACGCTAATCAAAGCAGGGTATACCAACCGGGAGATTGCTACGCATTACCAAATATCAATAGGGACGGTTAAAGGCTATAATAATCAGTTGTTTGGCAAATTAGGAGCAAAAAACCGTACGCATGCCATTATGCTTGCTAGTGAAATCGGAATATTGCGAAGTTGCTAACTTTAGTTAGGTTCCCTTTTTGTCACGTTTTGTTAGCATAAGGGCAGTGACTTGTGCATAGACACAAAACGGAAAGGGGAGCCCGGCCTATATGTTGGAGCAGCTTTGGTTCTTTATTCAGATGTATTTGTTGACGCTGATTATGACGCCATTCGGCTTAGTCATGATCCCCCGGGGAATCGGTTTATTAGAAGAGCATCTGATTTTCGCCCTGATCTACTACAGCTATTTGCTTTTCAATCCGCTCTTATTCCGCATGTATCTATGCAGAATAAAGAGACGAGCCGATTTGCAAAAGCAGGTGTGGAACAAGCGCAAGCAATGGATCCGAGGTGTCATGTGGACAATTCTCTCTCACCTCGTTGTGTTTGAAATGGTTTATTTGTTTGTCATGCAAAGCAAGCATACAGGAGCGGTTACCAATCATATGGCTGCGGTCGCCCTGTCCTCGCTAGCCCTCTTCATTCTTGCAGCCAGTACTTGGTTTTTGTCTTACAAACATGCCCCTGCTCAAAAAGAAACGAGTACATCGCCCTGCCCTCCCTATTCTCGCTAAGCCAAATAGAATCAAATCTGACGAGACGAATCAATCTGATTCGCTTTTTTTTGATATTCCTCTGACAATCGAGAGCTACCATGGAGGATATACAACTCAGCAAAAGGAGTGAATGATATGAAAGATGAGCGGCTTGGAAAGATTGCAGACAATTTGATTTCGTACAGTCTGGAAGTTCAAGCAGGAGAGCATATCATGATTATGGTGGTAGATGAGGGAGAGCTATTGGCAGCCGAATTGGTAAAAAAGCTGTATGCCAAGGGAGCGTATCCGCATCTTCGCTTCATCAGGCCAAAGGTGCAGCGAGAATGGATGAAGGGGTTAACAGAGGGCCAGCTTGCACAAATGGTTCAGTGGGAACAGGATATGTGGCTTGGCATCCAAGGTTATATTGGCATTCACGGCGAGACCAATGACAGCGAGATGAGAGATGTGCCGGAAGAAAAAAATCGCCTGTATGCGGAGTATATGCAACACATCGCCCAGCATGTGGATAACAACATAAAGGGGATTCGCATCAATTACCCGACCGCGGCATTAGCGCAAAAGGCGAAAATGCCCACAGAAGAGTTTGAAGACTTTTATTTCAATGTCTGCTCGCTTGATTACCGCAACATGTCCGAAGCGTGCAAACCGCTATATGAGCTGATGGACAAGACTGATCATGTGCGCATCGTCGGGCCGGGAACCGATCTCACGTTTTCTATCAAAGGGATCGGTACGGCGGTAGCTGTCGGAAAGCGGAATATGCCCGATGGAGAAGTGTATACGTCACCAGTGCGCGATTCGATCAATGGGACGATCAGCTACAATACAGCCAGTCATTTCAAGGGAATTACATTTGAAAACGTCCGCTTCACTTTCCAAGAAGGGAAGATCGTAGAAGCGTCGGCGAATCATACTGCCAAGCTAAACGAAATTTTAGACAGCGACGAAGGAGCACGCTACATCGGGGAGTTTGCGATTGCCTTTAACCCATCTATTTTGCATCCGATGGGTGACATTTTGTTCGATGAAAAGATTGCCGGCAGCTTCCACCTCACACCTGGTCGTGCTTATGATGGGGCAGATAATGGCAATCGCAGCACAATCCATTGGGATCTGATCAACATTCAGCGCCCCGAGTACGGCGGCGGAGAAATCTGGTTTGACGATGTGTTGGTTCGAAAAGACGGATTGTTTGTCCATGAAGCGCTTGTGGGGATGAATCCGGAGCGGCTTATTTTGTAAGAGAGCAATGGAGGGCAAAAACGCCCTCCTTATTTTATTTTGAAGACCAATACTCCTTCGATCATGATCAAGATTTCCAAAGCAGGACCTTATCCGTCAGTTCAATCATGGGACCTACTGTAACTTGTGGGCAAATGTCCTTTTTGCTACTATTCTCCTGCTGACAGCTTTCGTTTTTTTTGTTTATGCTAAATTGCATAGACATTATGCTTTTTGGCATAACGGGAGTTCTATCATCTATTTTTACCGATTTCACAACAAAACGGGAGCAAGTGTTAGAAATCAATATGCTCAAATGCATAGAAATCACCTGTTAAAAAACGGATCACGAGGCGCCGATCACGCGGCGGCAGGCGAAAAGCGAGGAAAAAAGCCGTGATCGAAAGAATCGTAAACCGAATGGCACGAGATTTGCTTTAGTAACGGATCGCAATAATGAAAGCGTTTTAAATAAGACAACACAGAAAGAGGGGGCAAGAAGATGAATGGCATCGCAAAGAAAGCATGGGGGTATCGTCACGTCATTTTGGTTGTTTTGTGGCTATTGTACATCATCAATTATTTTAGGAATCTTTTTGAAAGATGGATACTTTTACATTTACACGTTGCTATTGTTTTGCCAGTTGGCTGTGTACTGGGGAACGACCACATGGCTCACTACTTTTCTCGTAAAGCAACACGGACTCGATCTGAAGCAGATGGGACTTTTTGCTTCCGTACCTTATGTCGTAGCTTTTTTCGCCATGATGCTGGGTGGCTGGTTGATGGATAAAGTGCTTCATCGGATGAAGCCTGTCGCGATCATCGCTTATCTGGGGTGCATTCCCGTTCTCTGGATGCTGGGAGCTGTGGAAAAAGGACAGACTGGCATGCTTTTAACGAGTCTGTTGTTGGTCGGTTTTTTCATCAACCTGAACTTTGGAACCGTTTACGCCTATGTTCAGAAGCGTTATCCCCAAGAAGTGGTGGGAAGTGCGACAGGTCTTGCCAACGGGATCGGGCAGATGGGCTCATTCGTCTCTCCTCTCGTTGCTGGTTATTTGGTGAAAGTAGGGGCGGACGGTTCCCAGGACTTCAGCAACGTATTTGTCTTTTTCGCTTCAGCGGCAGCAGTGGCAGCGCTTTGCGCGATTCTATTAAAAGAGCAAAAGGTGAAGGGGAATAACGAAGTCGTAACGGATGACAAGAAAGCTGTTGTCTAGCAAAAGAAACTATCGAATAGAAAGAGAGAGTGGATCATTGTGAAAGGTGTTATGGGAAACCCAAATGTTCAAAAAGCAATGGATTTGATTAACGAACAGGAAGCCGTGAATTTTTTGCGGGAGTTGATAGCGATCAATAGCGTCAACCCACCTGGAGCAGAAACGGCTGTTGCCGAAGCGATCCGCGACCATCTGGCTGCCGCAGGACTGAGTGCGGAGCTGGACGAGGTAGAGCCGGGACGAAGCAATGTACTGTCCGCGTTGACCGGAACAGGAGCAGAAGGAGAAGAACAGCGGGTTCTCGTCTTTAGCGGCCATCTGGATACGGTCCCGACAGGAAATATTCCATGGCAGCACGATCCTTTCGGCGGGGAACGGGTGGGCAACAAGTTATATGGAAGAGGCACTACCGATATGAAAGGCGGCGTGGCGGCCATGGTGCTCGCCATGGAGTATTTGCATCGGGCAGGGGTAAAACTGCAGGGGACTCTCCGATTTGTCGGCACTGTGGGTGAGGAAGTAGATTGCTTGGGAGCAAAAGCAGTAGCTTCTAAAGGACAAGTCAACGATGCTACGGCAATGGTCATCTCGGAGCCAAGCACCAACCGCCCATTCATTGCCCACAAAGGCGCGCTCTGGCTGGAGGCAGTCACGTATGGAAAAACTGCGCATGGCTCCATGCCTGACCAAGGTGTGAATGCGATTACGGCTATGGCTCGTTTCATTCATGAGCTGGAATCCTACTCTTTCACTTATGAGCATCATCCATTACTCGGAAGTCCGACGATGAATATTGGGGTCATCCAGGGAGGAGTCAAAACGAATGTCGTGCCAGATCAATGCACGTTGACGCTCGATATTCGTACCGTTCCCGGACAAGAGCACGCGCTGATCACAGGTGATTTGCATAAGCTGCTGGCGCAAGTATGCGAACCGCTAGGAGCACAATGCGAGATTCGTGTGTCCAACGATTTGCCTGCGGTCACGACAGCAAAGGAACACCCATTCATTCAGCTCTCTCAAGAGACGATCAAGAATCTATGGGGAACAGACGTACCAGTAAGTGGTGTGAATTACTATACCGATGCCTCGATCTACGGGCCGCATCTAGGGGTACCTATTCTCATTTACGGACCGGGAGAACCCACCTTGGCCCACCAGCCGGACGAGTGGATCGAAATTGATCGCTATCTGGATTCGATCCGCTTCTATCTCACGCTAGCTGCTGCTTATTTGGGAACAGAAGTATAATCGTTTTGAACAGAAAGAAAATTGAAAATACGATTCACCTCCCCTATAATTAGGATTAATCAATCAATCGAATTGAGCTGCCGAAATCATCTCCTCCCGTAACAGGAAGTCCGACGTTATGGGAGTTTTTTTCGTATAGGTCAGGAGAGGGTGGAATCTATGAGACTAGTGGACGTATTGAATCAATCCTATGCCTATTGTAAGCAAGCAAAATGGGAAGAAGCGGCGCGAACGATGCAAACGGATGCGCTTTTCGTGTTGGACCAGGAACAGGCCATAACTGGCGTAGTCATGCGACAAAATCCTGGGGGACTGGTTTCAATCGGGATCTGCGCCATAGACGAGATAGAGAAGCGGGATGCAGAGTGGGACCTGTACGAACAGTGGGCGATTGTAAATAACCAAAGGAAATCCAAGGATGGTTGAAAACGACAGAGCTGTATCACTATTTTTTCCGCGTCTACAAAGAGCGACAGGCAAACTATTTGCTCGATCTCGAGGCGGTATTTAATACAAGCTACGATATGTTTTACATTTCAGACGGAAAAGGAATTACGCAGCGGGTGAGCAGATCCTCCGAGGGTTGTACGGCTACAGTGCGGAAGATCTCGTCGGCAAAAGCGTCTATGATCTTGAGCGGTCGGGTGTGTTTCAGCCGTCGATTACACGACTCGTGCTCGAACGTAAAGAAAAGGTGCAGGTGGTCCAGTCAACACGCATGGGCAGCAGGCAGATGGTTATCGGAACGCCCTTAAAAGACGAGCATGGGAACATTGTGCGCGTCATCAACTTCACCCGGGATATTACGGAGGAAAAGCGACTGCAGGAGGAGCTGGAAAACGTGCGAGGACTCTTGGAGGGCTACAGACAAGAGCTGCGCAAGTGGAGTCAACAGACGGTTCAGGATGGAGCGTTCATTACAAAAAGCGAGCAGATCAAGCAAGTTGTGATCTTGGCGGGCAAATTGGCGGAAGTGGATTCTACTGTTCTCATTTTAGGAGAGTCCGGGGTGGGCAAAGAGGTGGTCGCCTCCTATATCCACAACAACAGCCAGCGCAAAGAAAAGCCGATCATCAAAATTAACTGTTCGGCGATTCCCGAGCATTTGCTAGAGTCCGAGCTGTTTGGCTATGAAAAAGGCGCATTTACGGGTGCGACAAAAGAAGGGAAGCCGGGCCTGTTTGAGCTAGCAAACGAAGGGACGTTGGTTCTCGATGAAATCGGAGAGCTGCCGCTGAGTCTTCAGGTCAAGCTGTTGCGAGTGCTGCAAGAGCATGAATTTGTTCGCATCGGGGGAACGAAGCCGATTAAGGTCGACGTACGTATCATAGCAGCGACCAATAGGAATCTTCAGGAGGAGACGAGACAGGGGCGTTTTCGCGAGGATTTGTATTATCGCTTGAATGTCGTGCCCGTCAACATCCCGCCTTTGCGTGAAAGAACGGATGATATTCTGCCCTTGCTGTTATTTTTCAAAGACAAGTTCAATCGCAAATATAAAAAAGCAAAAACCTTTTCACAAGAGGCATTGGAATGCTTGCAGGCGTACAAGTGGCCAGGCAATGTGAGGGAACTGCAAAACATCGTGGAGAGGCTGATCGTGATTACGGATCAGGATGTGATTGAGGTCACTCATTTGCCAGAGATGGTACATCAGCTGCAGCACTCCCACGCGAAGCTGAGTGTAACAGAAATCCTTCCCTTGAAAGAAGCGATTTCGCTCTTGGAGAATCAATTGCTCGTCATGGCCCGAGACAAATACGGAACGACAACGAAAATGGCTGAGGTGCTGAAGGTGGATCAATCAACCATCAGCAGGAAGTTGAGCAGGATGAAATAGGAGGGAGAATGTGAGGGCAGGAATTTTGGAACAATTCCGAGAAGTATAGTAGTAAGGCAAAAGAGATGAGCGATGGGAGTGGTAAATGTGGCTTTGCATGCAAAAGAGACAGTAATCGGATTTGTCGGGACGGGTGTGATGGGCAAAAGTATGGCGACCCATTTCCTGAATGCTGGCTATCAGGTGCTGGTGTACACCCGGACAAAAGAAAAAGCGGAAGAATTGCTCGCGCGCGGAGCTGTTTGGAAAGAACGCATTTCGGATCTGGCTGGGGCGTCTCATGTCATTATCACGATGGTCGGATATCCTAGCGATGTGGAGGAAGTGTATCTAGGGGCAGAGGGAATCGTCACTCATGCGAAGCCAGGTACGTTCTTGTTGGATATGACTACTTCCAAGCCTTCGCTAGCCATAAAGATTTATGAGGAAGCAAAAAAACAATCCCTGTATTCCTTGGATGCACCTGTTTCCGGTGGTGATGTGGGAGCGCGTGAGGCTCGCCTGACCATCATGGTAGGCGGAGATCAGGAAGCATTTGACATCGTAGAACCACTGTTCAAAATTATGGGTTCCAACGTTGTCCTCCAAGGTGGACCTGGAGCGGGACAACACACGAAAATGTGTAATCAGATTTGTATTGCTACCAATATGATCGGTGTGTGTGAAGCGATCGCCTACGCGAAAAAAGCAGGTCTTGATCCTACGAGAGTGCTGACGAGCATCGAAGCAGGAGCGGCAGGCAGTTGGTCCCTGTCCAATTTGGCGCCTCGCATGATTGCGGGTAACTTTGCTCCAGGCTTTTATGTGAAGCACTTTATCAAGGACATGGGGATTGCATTGGAAGCGGCCAAAGAAATGGGCTTGTTGACACCAGGTCTGGAGCTGTCCAAATCGCTATATGAGGAACTCGCTTCCAAAGGCGAGCAAGATAGCGGTACGCAAGCATTGATCAAGTGGTTTGAGGGTGCAGCTTCGGAATAAGGATAGGTGATTTGTGCCTGTCAGGATAGCTATGGGAGAAGAAGGAGAGGGGCCCGTCACGCGGGCTTCTTTTTTGTAATATCGGAAAGTATAAAATCTGAGGGGAGTCATCCCTTTTATTTGCTGGTAAAATGAGGACATGGAGACGAACATTCTTACGTTCATTTTCTTTGATGAAAACAAGAACGGGGATACATTCGTTAAGAAGTATGGTAAACGAATTCGTTTCTCAGTCTTAAAGGAAGTAGAAGAGTTTCGTTCTTGTGGTGACCCTAGAAACGGTTT
>NZ_JBITPN010000059.1:0-114656 GCF_050467985.1 Brevibacillus sp. NRS-1366
GCTGCATGAATGGCTAACGGGAAGGTTTGCGTAACTTTCCATTATTTGGTGGCGTATAAGAAGTGAAATGACAGAACAAACAACTTTAGAGTGAAGAGTGAGAAACTTTTAAGGAGTGAACAATTATGAGGATGTATTCTAAAGACATCAAAATCATGATTGGTGTGATTTTTATCGTTTGTGTAGTGGGAGGTGCACTGGCATTCCAAAGCACATTTGCTATAAGCGCGATTAATCAAAGCCCGACGAATCCTCCTCACTATCCAGAAAATGAAAATGGACAGACATACGGTTCTGTTGAAGAAGCCACTTCCGTTGAAATGCTACCTGACTTAATCCACGTAGGAAGTGTGAATGGCATTGCAGGATATTTGCTGAAAAAAGATTATCTTGGTGAACTTGTTCATGATGCTCCACTGTATGATGTTAATGGGAAAACCATTATTGGTTCTTTTCTTATTGGCGCTAAGAATATGAACTATCCTAAAAATAAAAACGGACAGACATACGGTTCTGCCACAGATGCTGCTTCTCCAGATACGGAACCTGAATTAATCAGTGCAATAGGATGGTGAAACCGTAATTAGTGTGTTTCATGTTGGAGGAAAGTAAGAAAAATTTATGTTCAAGTGTTACGCTAACAGATTCACTAGTTCAACAAAAGGGAGGCTATTAATTGAAAGAAAATTCATTTGAATGAGCGACCTTCGCGGACAAGGTTGTTCGTATAGCTGGAAAAAAAATTACCGAAATACGGAGAGAGTCTCGCATAGAAGTAGCGTATAAGGACGCAGGAGAACTTGTAACCTCAGCAGATTTTGCCTATGATCAGATTATTCGTGAAGCAATAGCAAGTACTTACCCTAAACATGGTATTCTCTTAGAAGAAACGACCGATGGAGTCTGATCTAAAAATATCTTTGAAGGTCCTCTTTGGATTATTGATCCGTAAGACACCATGTCTATGAAGGAAATACATGGTATGATAGGGGGAAAGAATGCTTTTGGGATGGAGGCTGACCGATGAAGTTCATCGACAATCAAGGAATGACAGACCCCCGCATCAATCTGGCAATCGAAGAGTATGCTCTCAAAAATCTGCCTGATCATGTTGATTATCTGCTGTTCTATATCAATGAACCTTCCATTATCATAGGAAAAAACCAAAATACGATCGAAGAGATCAATGCCAGCTATGTCGAAGAAAACAATATTCACGTCGTTCGCAGGCTGTCGGGAGGCGGCGCTGTCTACCATGATCTGGGCAATCTCAATTTCAGCTTTATTACCAACGATGACGGACAGTCCTTCCACAATTTCCGCAAGTTTACCGAGCCGGTTGTACAAGCCTTGAATAAGCTAAATATCGAGGCCGAGTTGACCGGTCGCAATGACATTCAGGTAGGAGAACGGAAAATTTCGGGCAATGCGCAGTACTCGACCAAAGGACGCATGTTCAGTCATGGCACCCTGCTGTTCGATTCGGAGATGGAGAATGTCGTGTCTGCCTTGAAAGTAAACGCAGAAAAAATTCAATCCAAAGGAATCAAGTCCATCCGAAGCCGTGTTGCCAACATCACGGAGTTTTTAAATCAGCAAATGACAATCGAGGAATTCCGCCTGGCGATTTTGCATTCCATTTTTGATGGCGGGGATGTAGAGGAGTACAAGCTGACCGACGCGGATTGGGAGAAAATCCATGAGCTGTCTCGTTCGCGCTATCAAAGCTGGGACTGGAACTACGGCAAATCGCCAAAGAGCAATTACCGCCAGTCGAAGCGTTTTGATATCGGAACCGTGGAAGTCCAATTGGATATAGAAAAAGGAAAAATCAAGGAAGCCAAAATTTATGGAGACTTCTTTGGGGTGAGGGATGTAGCGGAGTTGGAAGAGCTGCTGCGTGATACTCCGTATGATCGTCCTTCCGTCAGCGCACTTCTCGCAGATATAAATATCCAGGAGTTCTTTGGCAATCTGGATCGAGAGTCGTTCGTCACGCTTTTGATTGGATAACCATACGCTCAGGCTGTCGATTCCAGGTCGACAGCCTTTATTGTTGGGAATGGATATTCGAGCTCTATACCAAGTTAAGGAGGGCCAAGCATATAAGCGTAGCCCTGTGGCTTCATAATAGTTCTATTCAGCTCAGATTCATGAGATCCTCATGACCTTCAAATTTTCGGGTATTTCATGGGCGAACGCCGTATCACAGATGGCGCCGTGTCCCGGAACGACTACCTCGGGTTTGATTTCGTTGATAATGCGATCAAGGACTTTCAATCTTTTCCTCGGCATTAAGCACACAGCCGGAGGTCTGGTCACCTTCGCGCAGGGTGAGGTCATGAAAGTGCACATGTCGTGGATGAGCGATTTACATTTCTTGTCTATTGGGGCTTGGTCAGCCATTTGATAATGAGGTCAAAAAACTCCTTGCCCATTGTCTCCAAATCTTCTTTTCCATCGTAGAGACACCAATCATATATGAGGCTTCGGCCAAAGCGAGCGAGGTATTCCACAAGTACTTCACGATCCAGGGTAACCTGAAATTCCCCTGAACGAAGCCCCCACTCCACAATCCGCTCAAGCAAGACGTAGACGGCGCGCTGGTCGCTTTTATTCAGTATGTTCTGCCGATCACTTAAACTGATTTGATTCATATAAACGACTTTCATCACATTTACGCCGCACACGTTAGAGCAGTAATGACACATGGAAGCGATCAGAATTCGCAGTTGCTCGCTGGCAGGAGTCTGGGGCGATATCTCCTGGAAAGTTTTTTCGTAATAGGCGTCAATTTGGTTGAATTGTTCTACTAGCACAGAATCCTTAGAGGGAAAGTGTGTGTAAAAACTTCCCTTTGACACACCGGCATGCTGAGTGATATCGTCCACGGTTACGGTTTCAATACCATACTCTGAAAAGAGCTTAATTGCTGTTTCAAGTATCTTTTTTTTGGTTTCCTGCGCATCCAGGTCCCGTTTTGTCAATCTTTTTCCTCCAATAGCCATAGTTCCTCCTACCTTGTTTACGAAGTGTGCAACAGTCAATTGATGATAAAGCTTGCTATATATTATAAATAAAAATAAAAACGATTGACATCACTCAAAAAAATATTGTAACAGGCACTTTGAGTAACACAAATTTGCTTGACCACATTTGTGAGGTAATCACGATCTGTTCATTACCTTTTACAAAAAAATACCCTGCGCCTTGCTGGGTTGCAAAAGTCCATCCGCCAGCTTGCAATCTAGATTTGAGTCTCTCAATGGTTTGGTCCAGAGGAAGCTTGGCTCCATACCAAACATAATCACTCTCGGTTGCCAATTTCGTTATCTGATCGTAGGAGGATCATTAAGAAACACCAAACCGATTCCAAGCGCCAAAATAAGGCTAACTAACAGAATGCTGACTTTACGTTTCACTTCGAATCTCCAGTCTTACAAGACTTGTAATCCAAATGATACCATTTCCTCCGGTTGAAATGCATTCAGAGATACATGAATTTCCTTTTAATTGGAAACCTATTTTAAGAAGGTCTTCCTTTAACAAAGATAAGCTGAAAAGAAATCCATGTTGAGTGATCAGGCTAGCGTTATGTATGTTCGAAGTGAAACGGGCAGCTTAAAAATTACCCGTTTCACAAAAAGGCATTAATTGCAACTGCAAGCGACAATTACCAAGAGGACGAAAAGAACCAAGACCAAAGAAAAGTCTTCACCAAAGAAACCGCAGCTGGACATTTCGATCACTCCTTAGCCAAGATAAGCAAATCCTAAGAATATGGTTTATCGGAAAAAGCGGCGTCTCGAAAAGGGTGATTCGACGAAAAAGAAAGGTGACTCACGGAAAAAGAAAGGGGATTCCCTGAAGAAAAATGGTGATTCGCGAAACCCTCTAAAGCCAGGTGACTCAAAAGTTCTGAAGCGACCACCAAATCCTCCTCGACCACGAAACGGCGGTGGATCATCGTACCTCATGGAACATGACGACTCGCATTTGCATTTACAGCGTCTACGTGACATTGGCTTTCCCTCCTTTTCGGTCTCTTCATTGATATGTGTAACTCTGTCTAATGGCTCAGGCATTTACCTAATGATTCCAGCCTAAATTAACCCTAGATGGAGAAAGAGCCGTGAACAGGAAGGCTTTAGCTATCGGAAATGAATTCATCTTTATTTACGGGGGTAAAAGCGATGTTATCAATCGGAGCAGCCTTTATTGGTTTAGTCATCTTGCTTGCGTTGATTGGTTATGTCTACTGGAGAAACATACGAAAATAATGGACTCATCTGCTTCGAATGAAAAAGGACAGGTAACGACAATACGGTATCATTCGTCTAATTGGTATCAAATACCAAACAATAAGGGTGAGTTCCAAATGAATAAAGCATTCATGCTTATCATGGCAATGGTCGTGGTAGTTTGCTCTAGCGGCTGTAGCTCTGGAACGGTAAGCAATGAGGAGAAAGCAGTGGCGGCACATCCGAAAGAAGAAACGAATCAAACGGGAACAATTGAACCAACTCCTCACCCGGAAGAAATGAGCCGCTCAGCAAGCTACAACATAATCTCAGGCTACATGGAGGAAGAGTGCAAAAAGGCTTTTTCACCCTACTATGAATTACTGGATTTTGTGATCTCCGATTATCAGGAAACAGTCGTCGATGGAAAAGTGGAGGCGACATTCGGGTATAAGGTGATACACAAAAATTTTGCTAAAGACCCTGACACGGTTGGCTATATTAAAGCCGCTAAAGAAAAGGGTGATCCCAACTATCAAAAGCTATACGATGAATATTTACAACCGAAAGAAATGAACTTTCAACTGAAAGCCGTGATAGAGGATAGCTATTCCATTGCGCTGTACACCAATGTGAATCCAAAAGGAATCCAGTGGGAGAAAGCCGTTATATCAGATTTTGTCCTGAGCAAATGATCTCGAAATGATTCACGCTTTTGATTGGATAACCCACTTAGGCTGTCGATCTAGGTCGACAGCCTTTTTTAGTAGGGGACCGGTGCACTGCCTCATGTCCAGGTGAATTTGCAAGCGTAGGATAACACATGGAGAGGACTTATTCCAATTCAGGATTGAGTCCTTCGTGTGCAAAATCATGCATGATTTCGATGATCTTCTTTCTCGACAGACACCCTTGCATGATACTCTCTGCTAAGATCAACCTCATTCAGCGGGACCACCTTGGTTCTCTTGGTTACTTTATAACCAATGTAAAGAACTAAAAAGAGAGGCAAGCCGATGTATGACACAGCGATGCCATGCCAATCGATGATTCCGTTGAAAATGGCATCGTAATTTTGTCCCAAAATGACAAACGAGCAAAGAACAAATGAAAAAATGGGACCAAGAGGGAACCATTTCGCCTTGTACTTAAGTTCATTCAGATCACGACCTTGGGCTACAAACGCTTTTCGAAAACGATAATGGCTCACGGCGATTCCCAGCCAAGAGATGAATCCGGTCAAAGCAGAGCTGTTTAACAGCCAAATATAAATGGTGCCGTCTCCATACAAAGAGCTGAGAAAACAGGTCGCCCCAATAACAGTTGTAGCGCATACCGCATAAATCGGTACTCCACGCGAATTGATTTTTCCAAACAGTTTTGGAGCTTTACCGCTTTTCGCCATTGCATAGAGCATTCTTGATGCCGCATAAATCGAAGAGTTCCCGCAAGAAAGCACAGACGTCAGAATCACTGCATTCATGACAGCAGCGGCAAAGGCGAGTCCTGCTTTTTCAAATAGCAAGGTAAACGGACTAATGGCGACATTATCGCTCCCATTTAATAGATTCGGATCATTATAGGGGATCACGAAACCGATAATCAGAATAGTAAAAATATAGAAGATTAAGATTCTCCAAAAGACAGACTTAATCGCTTTCGGAACATTCTTCTCCGGGTTCTCACTTTCACCTGCTGCTACACCGACCAATTCCGTTCCGATGAATGAAAAACCAGCCATTATAAACACGCCAATGACGCTCATCAATCCTCCATGGAACATAGCCCCTTCCATCATGAAGTTTTGAAAGCCAATCGCTTTTCCTCCAATGATCCCCACAATCATGAGTGTTCCGACAATCAGAAAAATGATAATAGTCATAACCTTTATGCCAGCAAACCAGAATTCTGATTCTCCATAAGCACGTGGTGGTAGTAAGTTAAGTCCAAATAACACGGCCAGAAATAGGCTGCTCCACAGGATTGCAGGCGAATCAGGAAACCAGTATTTCATCAACAGAGAAACCGCAGCGATTTCTACGGCTACCGTAATGGCCCAACCAAACCAGTAGTTCCATCCCAGGGCAAAGCCAAGAGCCGGATCTACAAATTTGGTTGCATAAGTTTCAAAGGCGCCTGAGGAAGGCATATAAGTACTCATTTCACCCAAACTTGTCATTAAGAAATACAACATGATTCCGATAACGAGATAAGCGATAAGTGCCCCAATAGGACCAGCCTGGCTAATGGATGCGCCACTGGCCATAAACAATCCGGTACCAATTGCTCCACCAATGGCAATCATGGTAAGATGTCGCGATTTCAGTTCCCTTTTCAAGTGCCCTTCAGTATGATTCGCTTCAATTTGCATGATGAGGCCCCCTCTTTACTGAATATTGTGATAGCAGAGTGGATAAAAATTCCCCCCTTGTATGACAAAAAGATAGACAAGCCTTGTTAGAGCAAAAAACGTACCATGCCCCAAAGTCTCATTCGCATTCAGATTTTCATAGAAACAAAGGAGATGTATACTTAACTAAAAAACAAAAAAATTTGCCCCGATTGAGCAAGGTTTTTTGTTTTTACAACCTTGGTTTAACATTAGAGTGGAGGTAGTCAAATGATAACTCAATACTTACAGTCCATCTCAGATCTGTATGATCAAATAGATGCGCTTCTCATTACAAATAAGGAGGGTATCATCGAATATTCGGTCATGTATTGCCACGAAACAGATAGTTTTGAAAATGAAGGTTTTACCGGGAAACATATCTTAGAGGTCTATCCTTCCATTACGCGGGAAACCAGCAGTCATTATCGCGTCATGAGAAGCGGAAAACCGATTATTGGTGAAAAACAGACGTTGACCGATAAGAATGGAAAGTCATCGTTTTTCGTCAACTCCACGTTTCCCATCAAATACAATCATGAGGTAATGGGTGCGATTGAAGCCTCGATCTTGGCATCCAAAGACGGAAAACCCCTCTATCGAACATCCTCTAAACGAAAAAATGCCGCAAATTCCTTATATACGCTCGATGATATCATTACGGCAAATGCAGCTATGCTGGAAATGAAAGAGAAAATAAAAAAGATTTCGACTGGAGACTCCCCTGTTCTGCTATGTGGTGAAACAGGAACAGGCAAAGAGCTCGTTGCTCAAGCGATTCATAGTCATAGCTTGCGAGCAAGGGAGGTTTTCATCTCGCAAAACTGTTCGGCAATTCCGACAACACTGCTCGAAAGCACCCTTTTTGGCACGGCAAAAGGAAGCTTCACCGGTGCAGAGGATCGGAAAGGATTATTTGAGCTGGCCCATAACGGAACATTATTTTTAGATGAGTTGAATTCAATGGATATCGGGGTTCAGGCGAAACTGCTTAAAGCCATCGAGGAGAAAAAAATCAGGCGCGTTGGTGGGGAACGCGAAATTCCCATTAACGTCCGAATCATTTCTGCGATGAATGAAGACCCATTTACAGCGATTCAATATGGAATCATACGCAGTGACCTTTATTACCGTTTAGGCGTGATCCAGTTAAACCTTTTGCCACTAAGGGAGAGAAAGGATGACATCCTTCTATTGGCTGATTGGTTTCTTCACAAGTACAATGCGCAAATGAACAAGAATATTACCGGTTTGTATGACATCACCAAAAATGTATTGGTAGAGTACAATTGGCCCGGCAACATTAGAGAGCTGCGAAATGCCATTGAATACGCCTTTAATGTTGCGACAGACGAAACGATTATGCTAAAGGACATACCGGAGCATATTCTCTTCAAGAACACCGGTAAGCAAAGTTACTTTACTCAAGACCTGAATCCTGCTAAGTCATTGTTCGATCTGGTAGAAGAATTTGAAAGAGACATGATTCTAAGTACGCTGCGCCAGTCCAAACATATAGCGGATGCCGCGAAAAAGCTGGGAATTTCCAGGCAGGCCCTCCAATACAAAGTCGATAAATATCGATTGTAAAAAACAAAATTTTTTGCAAATAAGAGCAATATTTTTTGGTTTTTTACTTGGGGTTTGTGTAGGAGACGGACAAACAAATGAGTAAGCACGCAAGAAAAAGCCATGGCACATAATTTGCTTAATGGTAGGTACAGAAAGACGAAGGGAGGACAACTACGTATGAAATCTGTTCAAGATATGATTAAAGACAATAAGATTTGGGCTGGATTGAATCGACCAGGTATTTCCATGGAAGAAGCGGATGTTGTTGTTTTTGGAATTCCTTATGATGGTGGAGTGAGCTTCCGCTCCGGTGCCAAAGAAGCACCTCGGGCGATTCGCGAAATAACCTATACAATCCCGCCAACAACGGAACACTGGGAGGACCTCTCAAATCTCAACATTCTTGATGTGGGGGATGTCGCTGGGGATAGTCGGGACGATTTGTTTCATAGTGCTGAAGAAACCGTGTATGCCAGTGTAAAGGCCGGGAAATTATTCACGATGATCGGCGGCGATCATTCCACGACGATTCCCGTGTTGCGCGGGGTGGATCGTGCGTTGGACAAACCATTTGGAATTATCCATATCGATGCGCATTTTGATCTCTGTCATGAAATGGGCGGCGATCTCTTGTCTCATGGCTCCGTAGAGAGACGAGCGTTGGAATTGGCAAACGTTCCGGACACGGAGAGCATTTTTTTTGTAGGCATTCGTTCTGTGGAATCAGAAGAGCTGGCATTCATTAACGAGAACAAAATGAATATTCTCAAAGCGATGGATGTCCGCAACATCGGTGTCGCAGAAACGGTAAGCAGAATCAAGGAAGAAATGAGCCGCTTTGAAAATATTTACATCACGATCGATATTGATTCGTTAGACCCGGCATACGCACCAGGTACGGGTACTCCGCAATTTGGCGGATTGCAAAGCAGGGAACTCCTTGATTTGCTTTATGGATTGTTTGAATTACCTGTCATCGGTTTTGACGTTGTGGAAGTGTCCCCTTCTTTGGATCACACCTCAGTGGCTACCTTTGCCGCACGAAAAATACTTACGGAGTGCTGGGGACATCATCTCCGTAAAAACAAGCGCGTTCACGGGACCTACGAAACCAAATAAACAATGTGTGCACTCCTCATAAGCAAAAACCAGTCAAAAACACGAAAAAAAGCGTTTGACTGGTTTTTGCTTTTCTTTTTATCAAGACGCACCCCATCGGACCCTACTGCTTTCGATCAAGAAATATAAGTACAACTAGAAAAATACTGAGTGCAAGAAAGCTCTTTCTGCTGTATAAATGATTCCGCTGGCCAGAAACGTGGTTGTAGCCAGGATGAGATAGATGGATTTCATTTGGGAACACCTCAACTCCTATTCTATGGAATAGATTAGCATAGATGGGTAGAGTGCAAAAGGAAACGTTACTTGGCCAAGTATGCAGCAGGAGAGTCCGGGTCACTATGTAAATGAAGAGAGAGGGCAAACAAAGCTTAGGCGAAAGAAGGGATTGTTATGAGAAAAGGAATCGTGACTATGTGAAATGTGCGCTCCTGGCAGGAAAATGAAGCCAGAAGTGAAATGAGTACAGAAAGCCAAGTAAGGCAATCGAGAAGAAAGCAGGGAAAACGTAATGACAGCACCGTACAAAAAAGTATTTTGGGCAGCCGGTTTCGGTTGGATGTTTGATGCGATGGATGTTGCACTTTTATCATTTATTATGGTAGCACTCAGGCAGGAATGGGGATTGTCAGGAGAAGAGGCAGGGCTGCTCGGAACCGGCAATCTCGTAGGGATGGCCTTGGGTGCGTTTATTGGCGGGTTTCTTGCAGACCGCATTGGCCGCAAACCGATTTTTTTACTCACGCTCGTGTTATTTGGGGCTGCGAGTCTGGCCAGCGCGTTTGCGACCGGTTTTTTGACCATGCTCTTATTCCGTTTTCTGATGGGACTAGGGCTCGGAGCAGAGCTCCCAGTAGCTTCGACGCTGGTCAATGAATTTGCACCGGTAGAAAAGCGCGGGCGTACAGTCGTGCTGCTGGAAAGCTTTTGGGCAGTGGGCTGGATTGCAGCAGCAGTCATTTCTTACTTTATCATTCCGGTTTACGGTTGGCGTATTGCCGTTATCATCGGGGCTTTGCCCATCGTGTACGCCTTGTTTGCCCGTAAGAGCATTCCCGAGTCGCCGCAGTTTCACCAAAGGGCAGAGAAGGCTCCGTTGAAAAAAATATGGACTGCCCATCAAAAGGAGACGTTGACCCTGTGGGTCGTTTGGTTTGCAATCACCTTTTCCTACTACGGCATGTTTCTCTGGATGCCATCAGTGCTCGTCGATAAAGGCTTTACGATGATCAAGAGCTTTCAGTATGTATTGATTATGACATTAGCCCAACTGCCAGGATACTTTACAGCCGCGTACCTCGTGGAAAAGTGGGGAAGAAAACAAACATTGGCAACGTTTTTATTCATGACCGGCGTAATGGCGTTCGCGTTTGGGCAAAGCAGTGGAACTACAGGATTGTTAGTAACCGGTGCCTTGCTCTCCTTTTTTAACCTTGGGGCATGGGGGGCGCTCTACGCGTATACACCGGAAAATTACCCGACTCCCTTGCGTGCCACAGGCTCGGGATTTGCTTCTGGAGTCGGGCGGATCGGCAGCATTATCGCTCCTTATCTCGTCGGTTATTTCTCGGCTCTGCATTACAGCTACACGTTTATCTTCAGTATGTTTACGGTTGTGCTCATTGCTGGCACCATCGTGTTGGTGGCGATTGGAAAAGAAACAAAAGGGACAGAGGCTGACAGTCTTGGTTAATCGTACAGGCAAAGGATAGCCTGGGCTTCAGCGATTACTTTTTCCCGCAGCTCATCAGGCCCGATCACTTGAATGTGCGCTCCGTAGCCCAGGATAAGCTCTGTTGCCGATTCGAGTGTATGAAATTCCACCTCAGCTTCCATCCAGCCGTTTGCAACAGGCTTGGTGGAAGCTATTTTCATATATCGTTCAAGCTCAAGTCTGGTTATGAGCGACTCTTTGACCAAGACCTGCGCTGGATAGCGAGGCAGAGCAGCTTTGAACTCCTGAGTGGACTTGTCCCAATAGCTAGCGAGATCAAAGTCAAGCGGCCGGACAAACGATTCTTCCAGCATTTGTGCAGCGATAAGCCGTGAAATCCGATAAGTGCGCATGTCAGCATCGACCTGTGCCACCAAATACCAGACACTTCGCTTTGCCACCAGCCCGAGCGGATGGATCAGTCGTTCTACAATGGAGCTGTCGCGTTGGTAGCGAATCAACAGTTTACGCTCCTGCCATACGGCTTCCTGGATGCTAGCCAGATAGGGGAATGTCTCATTTGACTGGTGCCAGCCAGCTCCGTCGATGTGCAGCCGCTGCCTTACGTGATCAGCGCTTTGCTGCATTGTTTTCGGCAAGGCGGAGAGCAGCTTCGCAATCGCACCTTCAAAGCCAACACCCATCCCCAAATCACGCAGCGGTGCAGGAGGGGAAGCGAGCAGCAGCGATTGCAGCTCTTCCGTTTTCATCCCCGTCAGATTGCTCCGATAGCCTTTGGCCAACGCCCAGCCGCCACCGGCACCTCGCTCTGCATAGACAGGAACACCTGAACCGCTCAATGCTTCCATATCACGATGAATGGTCCTCTCGGATACCTCAAGTCTTTCTGCGAGCTCCCTTGATGTCAGACGCTCATGGTTTTGCAAAAGCAACAAAATCGAAAGCAAGCGATCAGCCCGCAATAAGCTCACTCCTTTCTGCACAGAAAACCCTTACCGTTGATTGTATATTATCTTATCGAATATTACAGCGGTTGTCATATTTACACCTGTAGACTAATGAACGTAAAGGAAATAATCAATTGCGAGGAGAGATCATTCGATGAAGCCGTTGCAAGGTAGTGTAGCGTTGGTTGCGGGAGCCACCCGTGGAGCAGGACGAGGGATCGCTGTCAGTCTGGGCGAAGCGGGGGCGACGGTATACGTCACGGGACGCAGTGTCAGAGGTCAGCTGTCCGACATGGCGCGGACAGAAACGATTGAGGAGACAGCAGAAATGGTGACGGCATGCGGCGGACATGGTATCGCCGTGCGAGTAGATCATACGAAACCTGAAGAGGTAAAGGCATTGTTTGAGCGTGTGAAAGCAGAGCAAAACGGACAGCTTGATCTGTTGGTAAATGATATTTGGGGCGGAGACGCCTTGACTGCTTGGGAGAAACCTTATTGGGAGCAGGAGCTTGCATCAGGTCTGTTGATGCAGGAGAGGGCCGTTCACACTCACATGATTACGAGCCATTACGCCACACCGCTCATGCTGGAACGAAAAAAGGGACTGATCATAGAGATTACCGACGGCATAGATTATCGGTACCGTGGCAATCTCTACTACAGTCTCGCAAAAATCTCGACGATTCATTTGGCGCAGGCGATGGCAGCACAGCTTCGTCCACACGGCATCACCGCAGTTGCTTTGACCCCTGGATTCCTGCGTTCAGAAGCGATGCTCGACCACTTTGGTGTGACGGAATCTACGTGGAGGGAGGCGGCAGACCCGCATTTCATCGCTTCAGAAACACCAGCCTATATCGGCCGGGCCGTAGTCGCACTTGCCACAGACCCGGCTATTGCCCAAAAGTCAGGAAAGACACTGAGTACATGGGGTCTTTCTGACGAATACAGCTTTACGGATCGGGACGGCAGCCGCCCCCATTGGGGACGCTATGCCGAGGAGCAAGGCTTTTATCACTCGGAAGAAGAAGCTTGAGCCAATTCTTTTCTGGACAGCCATTTGCGCACATCGCCATTGAGAATTAGATTGGTGATGACCCCTGCAATCAATCCCCAGAAGGCAGCACCAATCCCGCCAATGGAAATGCCGGAGATGGTGACGAGGAAGGTGACGAGCGCACATTCCCTCTCCGATGCTTCCGTCATCGCCTGCGCGAGGCTGGAGCTGAGCGAAGCAAACAAAGCCAGTCCTGCAATAACCGCAATCAGCTCTTTGGGCATGGCTGAGAAAACAGAGGCAATGGTTACGCCGAACATCCCGAATACGAGATAAAAGGCGCCGCAGGCAATGCCCGCGATGTAACGCTTCGTGTGATCGGGATGGGCTTCCTTCCCTGTACAGATCGCTGCGGTTATCGCCGCAAGATTGATGCCGTGCGCGCCAAAAGGAGCGAGAAGCAGCGAAGCAATTCCTGTCGTTGCAATCAGCGGGCTAGCAGGCGTATCATAGCCATCCGCCTTTAACACCCCGATGCCAGGAGCATTCTGGGAAGCCATGGTGACGATGCACAATGGAATTCCCAAACCAATGATGGCATCAAGCGAAAATGTAGGCATTGTAAATACCGGATTGACCAGAGCGATTTGAACGCCATCCAGATGCAGGCGCCCCAGACCGAAGGCTACGACCAGCCCTACAAGAAGGGTCAGAACGACAGCATAACGCGGAGACCAACGCTTCGCAAACAGATAGCAAAGGATCATCGGCAAAGCCAGGGCGGGAAGATGCTGCATGGAGACAAACACCTCGACACCAAAAGAAAGCAAAATTCCCGCCAGCATGGCCGTCGTAATGGAAGCGGGCACGTACTTCATGAGCGTGGAAAAAAGTCCGGAAACGCCCAGGATCGTAATCACGACGCCAGAGAAAATATAGGCGCCAATCGCATCGGCATAAGGGTAAACCGTCAAACTGGAAACGAGCAGAACAGCACCCGGCGTAGACCAAGCGGTGATGGCGGGCACTTTGAACCAGATGCTCAAAATAATAGCAGTGAGTCCGCTCCCGATGGAAATCGCCCAAATCCACGAGGAGAGCAGGGCATCGCCAAGGCCTGCACTTTTGGCGGCTTGGAAAACAATCAGTAATGGCCCCGCGTAAGAAACCATTGTCGCAATGAGTCCGACGATAATAGCAGATAGGGATACATCAGAGGGAATGCTTTTTAATGATGAGATAGACCAATGATGTTTTTGTGAATCCACGACAAGTAATGCCTCCTACATGGGATCAGCTAGGGCCTCCCCCTTTTTCGTTTAAAATGTAACGGATGGTTCGCTTGGTGATGTTCAGCTTTTTGCTTAATAGCTGTCTGTCGCCGTTCGTTTCGTTCAAGCCCTTTTCAATAATTGACCGTCCGATTTCGCCTTCGAGCAATTTGATTCGCCTGATCAAGTAATCGAAGTCGATCCCTTCCATTGATTTCACAGTGCGGGTGATCGCCTGGGCAAAGCGCTCGCACTCTCGGTCAATGGCCTGCTCTAATCCGCTGTGGGCAGCAGGGTGCTCGACCTGTCGCTTCGCTTTGTCACGTATCGTTACAGGCAAGTGGTCCGCTCGAAGGACCTGACATTCGTGCAAGGCAAGGGTCTGATTGAGTACGTTGATAAGCTGGCGGACGTTGCCAGGCCAATGATAGAGCTGCAATAATTCCATTGCGTCCTGATCAATTTCGCAGGGCGTGCCGCTGCGCTTCTCCAGATAAAAGTGAGCAATGGCAGGGATGTCATGCACTCGCTCACGCAATGGTGGAATCGAGAGCTTGATGCCTTCGAGCCGATAAAGCAAATCACTTCGAAAACGATTCATTTCCACTTCATGCTCGAGATCACGATTGGTAGCAGAAATAAAGCGGATATTGCTTTGGCCGACCTCCTCGCCGCCGACCCTCATGAATTCTCCCGTTTCCAGTGTTCTGAGCAGCTTTACCTGAATGGAATGGGGGGCTTCTCCGATTTCATCAAGGAACAGGGTACCGTTATGAGCGAGCTCGAATAATCCTTTGCGAGCCTTTACCGCTCCGGTGAATGCTCCTTTTTCATAGCCGAACAGCTCGCTCTCCAATAGAGATTCCGGCACTGCACCGCAGTTGAAGGCAACGAACGGTTGCTGGGAGCGATTGCTTGCGCCATGCAGAAAACGGGCCATCAACTCCTTGCCTGTACCCGTTTCTCCTTCGATGAGTACATGTATTGCCTTTTTTGCTAATTTTTTGGCGATTGCGGTTACTTTGGTCATCGGACTCTCTGGTGAATACACAATACCATATTGCATAGCTTCTTGGGATAGTTCATCTGCTTGTTGGAAGGAAGATTCCAGAACAGAGTCGATGACGTGCTCCAGACTGTCCAGGTCATCGAACGGTTTTTCCAGATAATCCCGTGCGCCCCATTGCATCGCCGTTACCGCTGATTTGATGGTGCTGTACCCAGTCATGATGAGGACCTCGCAGGATGGAAAAACAGACTTGATCCGTTTGAGCAGCTCCAGTCCGTTAGAATCCGGCAATTTTAGATCGACCAGAGCGGCATGGAACTGATCGCGCTCAGTATGCAGCAAGCGCTCCACATCTTTCCCTGAATTGGCTACAAACACGTCGCAGTTTTTTTGCCTGAGAAAATAAGTAAAAAAGGTAGTGACCTCGGTTTCATCATCGACAATCAAAATCCGTTTCTTGTCCATCCAACCCCTCCTCCTCTGTCAGCAGTGGCAAAAGCAACGTAAACAGGCTGTAGTGACCCTCCGAGCTCTCGGCGAACAGCTTTCCGCCGTGTGCCTGTGCGATCCCCAGACTGACGGATAGGCCGAGACCTGTTCCTTTTGTTCGTTCCTTCGTAGAGTAGAAGGGCAAAAAGATCTGCTGCAAAAGCTCTGGCGCGATTCCCGAGCCGTTATCGTGTACAGACAGTCCGACATAGAAGCGCCCTTCCTCTTCCACTTGAAACGAGCGGATCGTGATGTGCGGGTCCTCTTTTTCAACAAGAGCGTCTCTCGCATTCAACAAAAGATTAATCACAATCTGCTCAATCTGGTGACGGCTCCCGTGAAAGAGCAGGGGAGGCTCGGCCATTTCCCGGGTGATGGTGAGCCCTGATACAGAGAGCTGATATCCGATCAGCCCGAGCACGTCTTCCACGATCTCATCAATCGAAATGGTGGCAAACAAGTACTCCTCCTGGCGGGAAAAAGTGAGCAGATTCTGAATGATCTTTTTGCAGCGGACACCGCATTGATAGATATCCTTCATCAAGGGAGCAGCCTGGGTATCCGTCATTTCCCGCATGAGTAATTGCGCATTGCCGAGGATGGCGGTTAACGGACTGTTGAGTTCATGGGCAATGCCTGCAGCCATCTCCCCGATCGCGGCCATTTTGGCGGACTGGATGAGCTGGGCTTCTATCTTGATCTTTTCACTAACGTCTTGAAAGAGCAAGCTGTTTTCGACCGACACACCAACGTGGCTGGCGATTAACTGGAACAAATCCGTTTCATCCCGATCTGTTTGCCGCTTCTCCCGATGGAACAGGGTCAAAAAGCCAAAGGTCTGGTTTAACTGGCTGCGCAAAGGAACAGAAGCAGCGTGGTGCTCCGGGAGAACTTCTTTCCATTCGAGATGAAACTCCTCTATCAAGAGAGGGGCCTCCACAAGCACCGATTTCGTCAGCGTATGACATTGCCAGCTGTCTCCCGTCCATTTGGCCAAATACGAAGACAGGATGCCTCCTTTTACAAGGGTAAGGGCGAAGTGCTCAAACTGGAGGATTTGGGAAAGCTGTGTGGCAATATAGATACTAGTTTGGGGCCAGGTCGCATTGATCTGGATTTGCGTCAGCTGGTTGATGACGGCAAGCTGCTTATTCTTTTTTTTCATCTCCTCTACGAGGTAGACCAGCTCACTGTAGTAGCTTTTTCGGGAAGATTGGATGCCAGTCAGCTTTTCCAGAATTTCTTGCTTATTTTGCATGATAGACCTCCTATCAGATCCTGTTCAGCTATGTTTTCCGGACTTTTGGAACATCCTCTACAAGGCTTGGCGGAAGAGGTTGGCCACGTCGTGCACATTCATATCTCGCGGATTGGTAGTCATACATACATCGAGCAGAGCCAGAGAGCTCAAGAGATCAATCTGCTCAGGCGCAAGTCCGATCGCCGAGAGAGACTCGGGAGCATCCAGGTCTCTCGCAAGCTCCTTCACAGCTTTCAGGGCCAGTCGCGAGGAGTCGTGTGAGCTTAGACCGGCAGTATTTTCACCCAGGCATTCGGCGATCTGCCTGTATTTTTCAGGAGCAGCGATGTAGTTGTACTCGAGTACATAAGGAAGCAGGATGGCATTGACCTCTCCGTGGGGCGCATCGAGAAAGCCCCCGAGCTGGTGGGACATGGCGTGAACAGCACCGAGGATCGCATTGGAAAAGGCGATTCCAGCCTGTAGACTAGCCATGGCCATTGCTTGCTTGGCTTCTGCGTTGTATTGGCTGGCCACAGATGGCCGCAGATGCTTGGCAATGAGTCGCATGGCCTGGAGGGAGTGAACCTCCGTGAGTGGTGTCGCGGCAAGCGAGATATACGATTCGATGGCATGAGTCAAGACGTCCAGGCCCGTATTGGCTGTCAATTGCTTGTCCTTGGTCATCAACGTCTGCGGGTCAATGATTGCGATATCGGGAATGAGTGACTTGGAGATAATCGCCATTTTTACCTTGCGCGTACTGTCGACGATGATGGAAAACTGTGAGACCTCGGAGCCGGAGCCAGCAGTGGTTGGCACCATCACCATCGGGGGAAGCGGATGCGCAATGTTGTCGACACCTTCGTACTGCACGATGCTGCCTTCATTGGTGGCTAATAGAGCGATGGCTTTGGCTGCGTCAATGGAGCTGCCGCCACCAACGCCGAGTATCGCGTTGCATTCCTTGGCTCTGTATTCGGCAATGCCTGCGTGGATTTCGTAGTCTTTGGGATTGGCTGTCACGTTAGTCCACAGGTGATATTCAAGCCTTTGCTGCTGCAAATAAGAAATAATACGCTCTGTCCAACCAGCATTGACGACGCCCATATCGCTGACGAGAAAGACACGGGTCGCCCCCAATCTTCGCAAACTTTCGCCAATCTGCGCGATCGACTGGTTTCCAAAAATGATTTCCGGCGTCATGAATTTGGATATTTGCATGCTTCTTCCCCCTTTTTCCGCTATGTAGTAATACCGCAGATAGGGGGCAATACCCTTTTTCGGCCAAAAGGTCGGCAGCAGGGCCGTTTTTTTGGCTCGACGGGCCAAAATATCGGCTAAAAGTGAACCGAAACGACGGAAAAACGCTGGAAAATAAAGCGCTTTCAGTTGGCACGCTGCTTGCTATAAGAAAGAGATAGCATTCCTATCCATGAGAAAAAGAGGAGGAAGAGTAGAATGAAAGCAGCGATTGTAAACGAGTTCCATCAAAAGCTGGAAGTAAAGGAAGTGCCAGTTCCGGAGGTTGGACATGGTGAAGTTCTCGTGAAAATCAAGACATGCGGAGTCTGCCATACGGATCTGCATGCGGCACACGGTGACTGGCCAGTGAAGCCGAAGCTTCCGCTCATTCCAGGTCATGAGGGAGTAGGGGTCGTAGAAAAGCTGGGCGAAGGCGTGACCTCACTGAAGCTGGGCGATCGTGTAGGGATTCCATGGCTGTTCTCGGCCTGCGGCGAATGCGATTATTGCTTGACTGGCTGGGAGACGCTGTGCAAGCAGCAATTGAATGGCGGGTATTCTGCAGATGGCGCGTACGCTGAATACTGCGTGGCACCGGCTGCCTATGTGGCCCGCATTCCGGATGAGCTGGGCGATGTGGAGGCAGCACCAATCCTGTGTGCAGGGGTAACGACTTACAAAGCGCTGAAAGTAGCCAATGTAGCGCCAGGTGAATGGGTAGCGATTTATGGAATCGGAGGTTTGGGTCACGTCGCGCTACAATATGCCAAGGCGATGGGCTACAACGTAGTGGCGGTTGATATTCACCAGGAAAAGCTGGAGCTGGCAAAAGAACTGGGAGCAGACGTTACAATCAATGGCAGCGAGGTGGACCCTGTACAAGCAATCGAGGAGCAGGTTGGCGGCGTTCATGGAGCGATCAGCGTGGCGGTAACCAAGAAGGCATTCGAGCAAGCCTACAAGTCCGTGAGGCGCGGCGGTTCGCTGGTTGTCGTCGGATTGCCGAATGCTGAGCTGCCTATCCCCATTTTTGATACGGTCCTAAATGGTGTGACCGTAAAAGGTTCCATCGTGGGTACGCGCAAGGACATGCAGGAAGCGCTGGATTTTGCCGCTCGCGGTAAAGTACGTGCGATCATCGAGACGCAGCCGCTGGATCAAATCAATAAAGTATTGGAACGACTGGAAAAAGGCCAAATCAATGGTCGTGTCGTTTTGACGATGGAATAATAGAAGGCAGGATGTGTGAAAAAGGGAGGTCCCAAAAGTAGAGAATCCTACTTGAGGGACAGCCCTTTATTTGTTTGCGCTGTTGATCGAATCATTTGAACAATGCAACTTTTTCGTAGCCTTTTGTTGCAAACTTGCCTATAATGCTCCGTAAGCAGCTAAAAAGTTGTATGGAAAGGTAGGGTATACGTACATGTTGATCCGCTTAGCCGTAATTACGCCCGAGGATTTTGCCCCGCTTATTACGGAGTGCGCGGTAGAGTTCACGAATATTGTTTTTACCACTTATTACTATCAAAACCCGATGGAATGCGACCAATTGATGGAGCAAGTTCAAGATTGCGACGTCCTTTTGTTTGCAGGACCGCTTCCGTACTATTTCGCCAAAAAAGCATTGGGTCAAAGAAGGATTCCGGCTGTCTACATTCCGTCTGATGAGTACACGCTGACGTTGAACCTCGGACATATTATGCTAAACAGAAAAGAAGGCTTGAAATCCTTATCAGTAGATATCCCGAAGATGGCGTACCTGGAGCAGGCAGTGGACGAATGGCAATTGGATGTCTCGGGCTGGAGTGCCATGGATTACAGTCAGATCATTGACGGTACCGGCGCGAGCTTTCATCCAGAGGCGATCATTTCGTTTCATCGAGACAACTACAGAAGTGGGCGCAGTAATCTCGTCCTGACCAGCGTGGACTATGTCTATACGCAGTTGTCTAAAGCAGGGATACCGTGTGTCAATCTGATCGTGCCCAAGAAAAGCATCAGGGAAACGGTGGCAAAAGCGGCTCATTTTGGTCAGCTCATGATTAGCGAAAACGCTCAAATTGCTGTCGGATTGGCGGCTATCAACCAGGTGGAGAAAGATGCAGCGATCATTGCAAAGCCAGATGCGGGAATTATGCTGCAGCAGTTGCTGTTGGAGTTGGGGAAGGAGACTGATGCGTCCATCCAGCAGTTGGGATTGGATCAGTTTATTATTTATGGAACCAGAGGCAGCATCGAACAGATGACTGGCGACTTTTCCCACATGCCAGCGATAGGAAACATGGAGCTGTTATTCGATGTGACAATCAGCATGGGATTCGGCTTTGGCATGACGGCAAGAGAGGCGGAGGCCAATGCACGGATTGGATTGTTTCACGCCCGAAAGCAGCAGGGGATCAGCAGCGCTTTTTTAGTGACGAATGAAAAAGAGGTAATCGGACCGTTGGGTACCATTTCCAAAGCGTTTCATCTGAAAAGCGATAATCGGGATATTCTCCGGGTAGCAGATCAAACGGGGCTAAGTGTGGCTACGGTTACGAAGCTGTCCTCGTTTATCAATCTGCGTCGCGAAAATCGTTTTACGGCAACGGATCTTGCTGAATATTTACAGGTAAGCAGGCGAAGTGCGGAGCGGATGCTGAAAAAGATGATGGACAACGGTTTTGTGGAGACAGTGGGGGAGGAGCAGCCATACCAACAGGGACGACCACGTGCTGTCTATCAAATTAATTTTTAGAATATTCCATTGACTAATCATGTGTTTATTTGTATATTTATTCACAATTAACGACATGATAACGACAATTGTCGGTAATGGAAAATTTAGGGAGGGTCAGCCATGGCTTCTAGAGTGCCCCACGTATTTGTCATTTTATTTTCAGTCATTTTACTCGCAGCTATAGCTACGTACGTTGTTACCCCAGGGGAGTACGACCGTGTAGAGGATGCGAACGGCCGGATGATCGCGGTTGAGGGCAGCTACCACGCCGTTGAGCCGCAGCGTGCAGGGTTTATGGACGTTTTTCAATCTATTTATACGGGAATGAACAAGGCTTCTGATATTATTTTCTACATTTTTATTGTAGGTGGTTCCTTCGGGATTTTACGCTCGACGAATGTGATTGAAGGTGCTGTAGGAAGTATTTCGAAAAAAATGGCTGGACGGGAAAAGCTGATTATCCCGGTTCTCATGGTGTTTTTCTCTCTGGCAGGTGCGATGCTTGGTCTGGCGGAAGAAACGATCCCGTACATTACGATTCTAGTTCCGCTTATGCTTCGACTCGGGTTTGACTCGATCACCGGTGCGGCAGTTGTTCTGTTGGGAACTTCGGCAGGCTTCACTGCAGCGTTCATGAATCCTTTTACGGTTGGGGTAGCCCAAGGGATTGCACAGATTCCCGTTTTCTCCGGGATGGGCTTTCGGATCGTGGTTTGGGCGGTATTCATTGCAGTCAGTATTTGGTTCGTTATGCGTTATGCGGACAAAGTGAAAAAAGACCCGATGAAGAGTCCGACCTATGAAACAGATCTCCTGATCAAAGAAAAGCAGGCACCGATTGAGCAATTGGCAGGCCTGACTGGCAGACAAAAATTGGTCTTGACCATTTTGCTTGTTACTTTGGTCACACTGGCGATTGGCGTATCCAAGTTTGGCTGGTATTTGACTGAGATCGCAGGATTGTTCCTTCTGATGGGTATTGTGATGGGGGTTATTGCTAAGCTTTCTTTAAATGAGATCGCAGAAGCGTTCATCGAAGGATGCCGTTCGTTGGTTATGGGAGCTTTAGTAGTTGGGGTAGCGCGAGCGATTCTTGTCATTTTGCAAGATGGTCTGGTCATGGATACTATCCTGTACGGATTGGCAAATGCCGTAGGCTCACTCCCGAGTGGTCTGACTGCGATCGGGATGTATGTCGTTCAGTGTTTGATCAACTACATTATTCCATCTGGCAGTGGACAAGCCGCGGTAACGATGCCGATCATGGCTCCATTGGGCGACCTGGTAGGCGTTACTCGTCAGACAGCGGTACTCGCTTTCCAACTGGGGGACGGCATCTCCAATATATTCACGCCAACGTCTGGCTACTTTATGGCAGGACTTGCTTTGGCGGGTATTTCCTGGATTAAATGGGCCAAGTGGATTTTGCCACTGATCATTACGCACTACGTACTTGGAGCGATTTTCGTTACGATCGCGCATATGATCGGCTATCAATAAACAGCAGGGGGAAACTGTAGTGAAAATCACTTCGGTGACCGTAACGGGGATCAAGCTTCCGTTACTTCGTCCATTCATCGTTGCCTATGAAACGTACTACGATATGCCGACACTTCTCATCAAAATCGAAACCGATGCGGGTATTACAGGATACGGGGAAGCTACGCCGGATCAGCACGTGACCGGGGAAACCTGGGAGAGTACCTACAGCATGCTGGTTCATCATCTAGCTCCTAGTGTGATTGGAGAAAACCCATTTCACATGGAACGAATTCATGAAAAAATGAAGGGGCTAGTATACGGTTCGCCCTCTGCAAAAGCTGGAATCGACATCGCTTGTTATGACATTATGGGAAAAGTGACTGGACAGCCCATCTACAACCTGATTGGCGGGCTGTATCATGAAACCTTGCCAGTTCCGTATGTCGTAAGCATCCTGGCTCCAGAAGTGATGGCTGAGGAAGCGGCTGATGCACTGAGGCAAGGATACAGCACAATTAAAATCAAGGTCGGGACAGATCCAATCATTGACGTGGAGCGAATCCGAGCTGTCCGCAAAGCAATTGGCGACAAAGTACAATTGCGGGTCGATGCCAATCAGGGCTGGCGAAACAGAGCGACGAGCATGTGGGTGCTGGATCAGGTGAAGGATTGCAGCATCGATTGGATCGAGCAGCCAGTCATCGCCGATGATATCACGGCTCTCGCTGAAGTGCGTCGCCAGACCCGTATTCCCGTGATGATTGATGAAGGTGTGCATGGGGACCGCGAAATCCGCGAAACGATCGTCAAGCAGGCGGCGGACAAGCTGAACATCAAGCTGATGAAATGCGGCGGGATTTATCCTGCGACCAGACTGGTAGCCCAGGCGGAAATGGCGGGGATGGAGTGCCAGGTGGGCTCGATGGTAGAATCAGCAATTGCGTCGGCAGCTGGTGCGCATTTGTGTGCCGCCAAAAAGGCGATCATCTCCAATGAGCTGGTGGGACCGTTGATGTTCTCGCGCGATGTAGCCGTCATGCCCTATGAAGACAAGGCCATCAAGCTGACGGATCGTCCAGGACTAGGTCTCGATGTGGATGAGCAGGTAGTGGCTGAGCTTGCACAAATGTCAACTGTGGTTATGAAGTAAATACTAAAAAAAGAAAGGGTAAAGCGATTGGATAGTCGCTTTGCCCTTTTTGCATTTAGAAGCATAGACGACCCCTTCAATGTGCAGTCTCATGGCTGAAAGAAAAGGGCGATATCTTTAGTTCGTAATAAAATTCAGATTGAAATTAAATGAGGTTTTGTTAACCTGCGTGATTTGCTTCGTGCTCTCATCGTATTCAAAAATGACAACGCGCGTTTCATAGTCATCTACTTTCTCTACGACCGCAAAACGATTTTTATCTAATTGGGCAACAGAAGAATTGGTAGAAGATACGGGAATCGTCGGAAACGATGGCATTTTGATCGGCGGCGCATCGAAGCTTGGCACTGGCTTGGTTGCGATGAAAAACAAGCACAAAAGAATGCCAGCTAACAAAGTGGTTTGAATTTTTTCTTTGAAATTCATGTCATCACCTATCTTTTTTATTTCATTGCTTTTGATGGTAACATAAAGACGATTGGAAAAAATAGAGAATAATGAAAATTCCTTGTTCGACTAAGCAACAGAAAAACGCGGGAGCGCTGAAGTAAACTTCAACTGCACCCGCGTTTTTCTATTAGACCACGATTCTGCTTAGACTATGCAACGGAACGTGTTGGCTCATCATTTCTTGTTTCAGCTTTTTTTGTGAGGGCACTCACCGTCAACGTCACGACCACATTAATCGTAAAAGCGATGATCCCGATATCAAAATCTTTAAACGCTTGCGGCATGGATGGGAAAATATCGGCCATGGAGGCATTGCTGAGTGTCGTATACAGAACGGCAGCAAGACCAGCGATAATACCGCTAAATGCTCCTTGAACCGTGACCGGATTTTTCTTCCACAGGCTGAAAAAGAGTGCGGGGAAGAGTTGGGTGACCAGGCTGTAACCCATGATCAGGAGGGTGACAATTGTGTCGCCTCCATTGAAGGTAAAATACAAGGCGGCGAGGGCTACCACAGGCACCAGATAGCGAGTCAAGCGGGCGAGCTTGGCATCATTTGTTTCGGGTTTCCACACTTTGTAGACGTTTTTGGATAAGATGGTGGCAGCTACGTTGAGCATCATGGAGCTGGGGACGAGGGCAGCCAAAATGCCGGCAGCGCCGATGACACCGACAAACCACGGATCAAAAGTAGCTTTGGAGAGCTTGAACAGGGCCAGATCGGTATCGGAGCCAGTCAGGCCGGGTACCTGAAAAATAGCAGCAAAGCCGATAAAGATGACGAAAACGAGCACGATTTGATATAAAGGCATCATGATGGCATTGCGGCGCAGCGCCTTGCTGCTTTTTGCTGCGTAGGCAGCGCTAAAGGTATGGGGCCACATGTAGGAGCCGAGCGACCACAAAATAAGTGTAGAGACAAACCAGTACGTAGAAAGGCCACTTTCAGGAAGGACCAGAAAACCGGGATTTGCCTGATCGATAGACTTGAACATTTCCACGAATCCGCCATGATAGTGAATCGGCAAATAAAAACCCATGAAAATGACTACGCCGAGAATGAGAAAGTCTTTGAGGACAGCGGTCCAAGCGGCACCATGAATGCCAGAGAGCATGACGTACACGGTGACACATATGACACCAATCCAGATTGCAGCAGAGGGGGAGATCATCCCGTAAGAAGCTTCGGATACGATGATCCCGAGTCCCTTCAACTGAAGGATCAGATAAGGAATCATAGAGATGACACCGACAATCGCTACCAGCACCCCGAGAGCCGTACTGTTGTATTTGCTGACAAAAAAGTCGGATTGAGAGAGAAGCTTCTTTTCCTTGGCGTACTTCCAAATGGGAGGCAAGAGCCAGTAGGATAATACAAAATAAGCAGCGTTAAAGATGTAGAAGGCTGGAGCACCCGCAGCGTAAGTGAAACCGCTTGCACCAAGAAACGTAAAAGTCGTAAACGCCTCACCAGCCATTAAAAGGAAGACAAGCATGGAGCCAAGCCCGCGGTTCCCAACAGACCACTGCTCCAGCGTCATCTCCTTGCCTTTACGAGCACGGATAGCCAAATAAATGGATAAGGCCATGAATGCGGTAATGATGAGCAAAGCAGAATTCATTCGTCGTCGCCTCCTTGGTTGGCTGGGTCGAGCTTGAATACAATCCCCATGAACACCGAGGTTAATACCAGCCAGAGCACCATCCAGAATAGGATGAATGGCATGCCCAGAACGTAAGGCTCGACTTTGTTAATGACAAGAAGCGAAAAGAAGACGGGTATGATGCTGAGTAGATACAGCCACTTTTTCATGGAATGACCTCCTTTAAGATTCAAAATGCTGTATCAATTCAAGAAATAAGCGGATGGCGGTTGGAATCGCCTCTTCATCAATATCGAATTGGGGATGGTGGTGAGGATACATGCTTTTTTCTCCACCCATTCCGACGAAGAGATAAATGCCTGGCTTTTTCTCTAAATAATAAGAGAAGTCTTCAGAACCCATCATCGGTCCGATCGGCAGAAGCATTTCCTGACCAAATCCAGAAGCGATGACTTGTTCTGCATACTGAGCGAGCTTTTTGTCGTTAATGACAGGCGGGGCACCCCAGCCGAACTCTACGGAGCCTTTTGCCAAGTAGCTCGAACAAATTCCTTGGACCAAGCGGGTCATTTCATCCACGATCAAGGCACGAGTCTTATGGGACAAGGTCCGTATCGTACCCCCGATAGTAGCTTCATGAGGAATGACGTTGTAGGCTGCGCCTGCCTCCAATTTGCCAACAGAGATGACGGCTGGCTCCAAAGGGTCAAGTCTCCTGCTAACGATGGATTGCAGAGCAAAAATGATATGACTGGCAATATAAGTGGGATCAACGGTGTCCTGTGGCATGGAACCGTGGCCGCCCTTGCCTTCGATGTGGATGGTGAAATCGTCTGCGGCAGACATGATAGCGCCTTCACAAACACCGATTTTTCCGAGTGGGAGGCTTTGCATGAGATGCAGTCCGAAAACCACATCGGCCTCCTCGATCGCTCCTTCTTGTACCAGGGCCTGGGCACCACTGGGCAATGCTTCTTCTGAGGATTGGAAAAGAAAGAGGATGTTGTGCCTGCACGCCTCGCGATGCTCGGAAAGCCATTTGGCGACAGCGAGGAGAATGGCTGTGTGTCCATCGTGACCGCACATATGAGCGACACCGGGAATTTTGGATTGGTAGCTTTTCTCTCCTTGCTCCATGATTGGCAGAGCATCAATATCGGCGCGCACCGCAATCGTTTTTGCGCCTTCTGTTCCTTTCAAATAGCCGACAATATTGGGGGGACAAAAATCCAGTACCTCAATATTCAGCTCTTCCAGGCAGTTGCGGATATAGGAACATGTTTCGAATTCCTGACCAGACAATTCCGGATATTGGTGCAAGTGGCGCCGATGTGCAATCGCCCAATCGGCTAAATCCTGTGATACAATCGTATGCATAGAAATACCTCCAGAGATAAATATATAAAATAGAATATTTTGACAAATGATATTATTTTCATTTTTCTATTCTTGATGTGGTTTAGTGTAAACAGTCGAGGTAACTAGAGGTCAATAGATGAATCTAAAGCTTTTTGTAAAAAAAGTAGAGTTAGCTCCAGTTTTTGCGGTACAGGAATGTTAAACGCGTGGGAGGTTAGCATGAAGATAGGAGCGTTTGCCAAGCAGTTTGATGTTTCTATTGATACAGTCCGTTACTATATTGATTTGGGGCTTTTGGTGCCGGATAAGCAAAAAACGCAGTATCAAATGAACCAGACCTGTAAAGAAGACATGGCCTTCATTGCGGAGCTGAAGCAATTGCATTTTTCTTTGCAGGAAATTCATAAGATTCTGTCCTATAAGCGAATTACTCATTTTACAGAAGAGAATGACATCCATTACTTCGTGAATCTGCTGACGGAGAAGAAGGCCAAATTGGCTGAGGAGCATAATCAAATCGCCCAAACGATCCAGCGAATCGACCAAATCATCGCAAAAACGCAGAAATCACAGGTGAAGGATTCGGGGAAAGGGATGCCGCTGTCTTTTGTTCCGTACTTATATTGTCCGAGCTGTCGCGTCCCATTGAAGATGACGGATGCTTCCATCCAACAGACAAGTGTATACGATGGAAAGCTCGCTTGCCAGTGCGGCTATGAAGCGGAGCTTGCTGAGGGGATCTTGATCACGAGAAATGTCACGACCTCTCCTTACCATTCCTGCATTTACGATGAAGAAATTATTAAGGAGTGGAGCCCGAATCTCATCAGTTTGGCTGAAAAAAGCAGCTTGTCCATGTACAAGGAGCTGACTCGCCACAATTTAGCACAAAAGCTGATTGTAGAAACGAATGTCGATATCTTTCTATTTTTAACCAAATATTTGCCCCTTCTCAGTGAGGATGTGAACTACGTCTTCTGCGGACACTCGTTCGAAATGATGAAACGGCTGAAAAAACGAGTGGAGTATTCCTGCCCGGATGCAACCGTCTTATATATCGTGAATAGCGATCTGCAGTTGCCGTTACGCCCGGAATCCATTGATTTTTTTATCGACAGCTTTTCCTTCAATCAATTCTCTTTATTGAATAAGCAGCTTCCTTGCCAAATTCTTGCCCCCTATTTGCATGAGGAATCGAAGATCTTGGGAGCGTACATGTTCTTTCAACCGTCCTCGAAATCGTTGAAAAGGATTCAGGAATTGTATCCGGATCCACACCCGAAAGCGTACGCGCTTGGCTATCTGGAGGAAAATATGGACGGTTTGGATGCAAAGCGTTTTCAGAAAGAACATGTAGGCCAGACGGACAATCCCGGAAGCTACTTTATTTATCATACCGAGCATGAAATGGCCCATTTGTATTCATATCAGTACGCTTATAAGGAGCGCGTCTAAGTAGGGATGGCGATCAACCGAAGCGAAAGAAAACTGTCCTCGTTCCGGACGAAAATGTGTGTAAACTGTCTTTTATCATTCAAAGCCAGACACCGCTTTTGCCCCGGTGGCCACGAAACACAAGGGGTCTTTCGCTGGTATCCGAATTGCATTTCTTTTTTCTGACGTGTAGGAAAGGTTAATTACTTCATAGTGGGAAAGCATCCTTGCATACACTTTCCAAAGCGCATAAAAAATTTCCGCTAAAACGCGGTCGCTCCGCCGTGGGCAGGCTTCGAAAAAGGTTATGAAAAATGCGGATTTTACCGAAAGGAGAGAATGGCCGTGGAGATTCGAGATGTAGTTGCCATCGTGACAGGTGGAGCCTCCGGATTAGGGGAAGCCACTGTGAGAAATGTGGTAGGACATGGAGGAAGAGTAGCCATTCTTGATCTGGCGGAGGAAAAGGGGCGGGGATTGGCACAGGAGCTGGGACGTGATCATTCTCTGTTTATCCCAACGGACGTGACGAGTGAAGCGAGCGTCCGTGAAGCGATTGATCTGGCCACAGGAGCATTTGGGACGATTCATGCCGCTATTAACTGTGCAGGGATCGGCCTTGCGCAAAAGACGCTTTCCCGAAACGGTCCGCATCATTTGGAAGCCTTCACCAAAGTAATCACGGTCAATTTGATTGGCACGTTCAATGTCATCCGTATGGCAGTAGAGCAGATGGCAGGCAATGAGCCGAATAAAAAAGGGGAGCGAGGGGTGGTCATCAATACAGCTTCGGTAGCTGCGTTTGACGGTCAGGTAGGTCAGGCAGCATATAGCGCCTCCAAGGGAGGGATTGTCGGAATGACACTTCCGCTTGCACGTGATTTGGCGCCATATGGCATCCGGGTGATGACAATTGCGCCAGGACTGTTTGACACCCCTTTATTTGATAAACTGCCCAGGTCCGTAAAAGATGCGTTGGGAGCGACTGTTCCCTTTCCATCCCGACTTGGCGACCCGCAAGAGTTCGCAATGCTTGTGAATAGCATCATTTCAAATTCAATGTTAAATGGTGAGACGATCCGGTTGGATGGAGCGATTCGCATGCAGCCGAAGTAATAACAAAAGAGCCCTGTTTCCACAAAGGGCTCTTTCCTTTTGCCATTTTTATGGCGCAAACGGAATCATTCCTTTTCCACCAAAGAAATTTCTTGCGCTTTTAAGACAGCTTGCGTCCGATTGGTTACCCCGAGTTTACCGTAGATTCGATGCAGGTACACCTTGACCGTGCCCAGTGTATTGCCCAGCTCTTCCGCAATATGTTTGTTGGAAGCGCCTTGTGCCAGCATGGAGAGAATGATCATTTCTTTTCCAGTCAAAGGCTCAATCAAAAGGGAGGAAGCATCCGCCATTTTGTTACGGCTTCTCTTGGGGAAAAGGGAAAGGAGCTGCTTCAAATATGCCACAGACACATGGGGAGTTAGCTTTTGCACCCGCCCTCTGCTACGTTCGGTGTAGGCCAGTAACAAGTGAGACATGGCAAGCCCATGATCCACGAAGCTGCGAATATAGCCGTTCGCCTCCCCAATGACGAGCGCTTCGTGTAGATGGGCCAATGCCTCTGGTTTATTGCCAAGCTGTTGATGAGCCAGTGCTTGCAAAATAGCGATATCCACCTGACTGGTCAGCAGTCCCTCTCGCAGGGCTACAGAACTTAGGATATGTAAAATCCGAAGAGCATCCTGCTCCTGTTGCTTTGCCAGTTGCATGCGAACAAAGGTGAGCAGCTCCAGCTCCTTGTGGATTGTCGGCTGGCTCAATAAAGTGAGTGGCAGCGTGGCTAGTGCAGATTCTGCTTCGGAAAGGTCTCCTTCGAGCAGGGCAATCTGTGCTAGAAACGCACGCAAAGGTTGCAGCCAAAAAGCAGCCGACCAGTGTTGGATCGTTTCTATTGCTTGCTCGATGAGGTTCCGAGCAGCTGTGGTCTCTTTGTTTACCAGCATGATTTTTGCCTGGGTCAGAGTATAGGGTACAAAGAGGCCTGGAATCCGCTCACGGCGGGACACATGCTCTACCTGTTTCAGCAGCTCGGTGCTTTCCTCTAACTGGTTGCGCTCGTAATATCCCTCTGCCATCGCTTGGACGACGTACATGTTCATCAAAGATTCCTGCCAGCCATGCGCTGTGAGAATTTCGATGAATTGTTTGCCGACGCTCTCGGTTTGCAGGGAAAGCATTCCCTTTAATCCAAATGCTGTCCGTCTAATAAAGGGCTCAGTGGTATTGTAGTTAAAATGATAAAAAACGGGATTTTCCGGCAATTTGTGATTGAGCTCAGAGGAGCCGGCTACCCACGTATCAAATTCACGATTTGCAAAAAATAGATTGGCTTTTACGAACAAGAGGCCGCTTAAAAATTGGAGCTGCTCGTCAGATACATCCATCGCAGCGCATTGTTCTTCCAAGCGCAACAGAGATTCACGAGCGCGGTTTGTTTGACCGCAAGCAATCAAAATAAAGGCGTGGAGCAGAGAGAGCATAGGCGTCAGCACATCGGACGGCTCTGGAAAGCTGTCCAGCCAACGCAGCAGCGTGGAAAACTCCCCGCGTTGGACCAATAGAGGGATGTGCCCCTCCAACAAGTGTGCAGCAAGACCGTACTCAGTCGCTGCAAGGGCATGATCAATGGCCTCGTCGTAAAATCCCCGGTTCGCAAAGCATTCACTGGCGAGCCTGTGGAGCGCAAACGATTTTTTTGGGTCCAGCTGATGAAGCTGTCTCCGCAAAAAATCCGTAAATAGTTGATGGTAACGGTACCAGTTTTGATAATCATCCAAGGGAATCAGGAAAATATTTTGAGCGTAGATGCTATCCAGCATTTGTTGGCTATTCGATTGTCCTGTCAGAGTGTTGCATGATTCGGCATCCATCCGGGACAAGACACAAGTCAGCAATAAAAAACGCTGGGTATCCACAGGAAGCCGGAGCCATACCTCATGCAGCAAATATTCCGAGATATTTCGATGGGAGCCTGTAAAGTTTTTGAAAAACTGATCAGGGCTCGACGAATTCGCAAGAGAGATGGCAGCCAATTGCAGCCCGGCTACCCATCCCTCTGTACAGCCCCTCAACTGTTCTATTTGCTGTGCGGAAAGGGAGAGCTTGTGAACTTCACGGTAAAAGTTCACGGTTTCCTCCTGATTAAATAAGAGCTGTGCGGCATCCAGATGACAGGCCTCATTGCGCAATATCCATTTTGACGTGGAAAAAGGCAGCTTGGTCCGGCTGGCTATATAGAGATGAACATTGTTTGGCAAGTATTCAATAAAGTAGCAAATACTCGCGTGAATCGATTCTTCTGTTATCACATGGTAATCGTCGAGTATGATCGCCAAATGCTGGTCTGTGATCGTCAACTCATTGAGGAGGGAGTCAATGCATGTATAGATAGAGGTGTGCGTGGTAGCCTCCATTGACGGCTCCATCCGCTTTGCTAGCTGAGGGAGCAAGGAGTCTGACAATGTAGCGATTATATATCTCCAAAAGCGTATCAAGTCATTATCCTTTTCATCGAGCGAAAGCCAGGAGGCAAGTGGCTGGTGCAAATGGGCCCATTGACTGAGCAAAGTAGTCTTCCCGTACCCCGCGGGAGCGGACAAGGTGGTCAGTTTGCCATTCAATCCGTCATCCAACAGTCGTTGCAGCTGAATTCTTTCTACACTGTGGGAATGAACCGAGGGCATGGTTGTTTTGGTTTTTAACATGATGGAATGCTCGGAGCGAAACATGGTTCCTCCTTTCACCTGTGGATCTATTTATATACCTTCCTATTATACTTGTTTTTGGCAACATTCGACATTTGAAATGTTGACATCCTATTAGCTGGTTTAGAGTAACAACATCGTTTCACCAAAAGATAAACTGCTGAAACTTTAACTTTATAATCCTTGGCTAAGTCCTACTATCTGATCATTAACATTTACATTACTTAATCCCCCGTGATAACAAACCACGGATGCAATGTCGAGGTCTACATACTTTTTTAAAGAGAGGCGAGCTGCATTCATATCCGGAGTGGTCGGGGCATGAATTCCCCCGAGAATGCCGTTTACACTGTACATCGAATCCCCGGCAATGAGAGTCTTACTTTGCTTTAAATAAAGGCTGATATGACCGGGAGTATGCCCAGGAGTATGGATGACGCGAATCCCGCCGCAAAACGGCAGTTCCTGACCGTCAATCAAGGTATCGTCCACTCTGCCTTTCGGGGGATTCTCAAGGTGCCCGTCTTTTAAAAGCGGTATCTCCCCTTGAATATACGGCTTATCCAGTTCGTGTGCATAAACTTTAACATGATTACCACACTCCTGCAAAATCTCAGGAAGACTGCCTATATGATCCACATCCTGATGCGTCAAAATCACAACTTTTAGTTTGTCGAACGACACTTCTACCTTTTCCATGGCCACGCGTAAATCTTCAATTTGCCCTGGGAATCCTGTGTCTATTAAAACAGCCATTTCTTGATCCCACAAAAGAATTGGGTGAATAATATTCCCATGAAAATCTAGATGAAGCATTTCTACTCCCTTTGAAATTTTCATAATATCGGGCCTCCGTAAAACGATTTTTTTACGCAAAACAATATTATTATGTGGGTTTAGTTGTTGTCAACATCTTCTCTATAAATCGCTCGACATAACAGTTTCACTAGATCTACCAATAGATTGGCGTTTTGCACGCAAAGTTTGCTATTTTTCACTTGCCCGTCGGTTTTCCACGATAAATAACCGATGCCCCAAGACATGCTTCAACAGGCTTCACACTCGTTGCCCGCTAGAATGGTGCATAGAAAGAGGGGACGAGGGAGGTGTATGGGAGATCGGACGTGTAAACAAGGTAGTTTCCCTACTGGCAGTCAGCATTCTTTTGGCCACAATAAGCGCAAGTCCGGCTATGGTCCGGGCAAACAGCGGCAGCGCAGAAGAGGAGAACGTAGATACGGGGGAGTCAATTAAAGTGGCGTTTGTAGGGGATATCATCATGGACAAAAGCGTAGGGGGGCAGATCAGTCGAAACGGCGTAGATTATCCGTTCCAAAAAACAGCAGACTTTCTCAAGCGAGCGGACCTGACGATTGGCAACCTAGAGACGTCCGTCAGTACGAGAGGAAAGCCTGAGAAAAAGGAGTTTACGTACAGATCCAAGCCAGAAACATTGAAAGGACTGGTACATGCGGGATTTGATGTCGTAAACCTCGCGAACAACCACAGTCTCGACTATGGCATGGAAGCCTTGTTCGATACGATGCACCATTTAGATCAGGAGAAGATCGGGTATGTCGGAGCGGGCAAAAACGAAGAAGAAGCATTTGCGCCTTATATTCAAACGATCATGGGGAAACGCGTAGCTGTCATTGGCCTCAGCCATGTACTCCCCAACCGCCAATGGTTTGCAGGCAAAAATAAGCCGGGATTGGCACACGCTTACTCGTACGAACCGATGCTTTCGTATGTAAGGAAAGCGGTAGAACAATCCGATATCACGATAGCGGTGATGCACTGGAATTTAGAGTACAAAGATTTTCCTGAACCGTATGCCCGCGAGATGGCACGCAAGCTGATCGACAACGGAGTAGACGCGATCGTAGGCTCCCATAGTCATTCTGTAATGGGCGTCGAATTTTATAGAAACGTGCCGATTTACTACAGCGTAGGCAACTTCGTCTTCACGACCTCCTACAATCCAAAAGGGAGAGAAGCGATGATGGTCGAATTAACGTTCACAGAGAGTGAAACAAAATCACGCGTCATCCCTGTGAAAATAACGAGCGGACAGCCCGCTCCAATGGATAGACAAAACCGAAAGCGCATGGTCGATAAATTGAACCGGATTTCTTACCAGGCAAGCATCAGAGAGGACGGCGAAGTAAGCAGGAAAAAGTAGGGAGGCGAGATATTCGCCTCTCCATTTTTTTGCATATGATTCACCTGATTATGTTTAATCAGAATGGACAAGGTAGGATATGGAAGGATGTTTTTGGATAGCAATGGTAATTACGGTTAACTGCATCTGAGCGGTCCTGAGGGGCGAAAACCAAGGATTTTACAGGGTGAGCAAGTGAAAGTGGCTATGTTAGTATAAACCCCGTGTTAACCATAATGATTCGTGAGAGGAGACCAAGATACCACCACTAACCGAATAAGGGCCTAGTTCCGCTCATGGCGGAAGCGGGGGAACCATCTACTAGGGGTTAATTCTGTGTATGCAGAAGGGGTGCTAAACTGCCATCCTACCCGTCAGCTAACCTCGTCGGCTAAAGCAGAGTAATCATACATCAGTTGCATGTCATCGCATGTTGCAAGTATCGGGTACCCATTTCTTTGAAGGGAATGGAGAATGTCCCGTTCTATTTGACATGCCTACTAACGAGAAAGCAGTCGACGCATTTTGCTTAGCCGCCAGGGAAGGCCCTCCTGGAGCTGGAAGCGATGTGTCGACTTTTTTTCTACCATTCTTAAAAAAAGAGAGGAGCAAGGGAGATGAAAAAGAGGAACGTACTGAGGTGGGGGAGCATGGCGATCATGTTGTGCGCCCTGCTGCTGGGAGGCTGCGGGTCGGGAACACAGGAAGCCCAGCCAGCCACAGGCGAGGATGCTGCGCGGGTGAGTCAGAATACTCTGGAAAGATCCAAGAGCCAAGGGTTTGTCACGGTAGGGTTCGCCAATGAAAAGCCGTATGCGTACGCGACGCCAGATGGAAAACTGACAGGAGAAGCGGTGGAGGTAGCTCGAGTGATCCTGAAGCGGATGGGAATCAACGAGATGAACGGGGTGCTCACCGAATTCGGCTCTCTTATCCCCGGACTGAAGGCCAAGCGCTTTGATATGATCACTGCCGGGATGTACATCACCCCAAAACGAGCGCAGGAGGTTACTTTTGCCAATCCAGAATACAGCATCGGGGAGGCGATCGCCGTCAAGAGTGGCAATCCGTTGAATCTGAAAAGCTATAAAGACATTGCGACCAATCCGCAGGCAAAAGTAGCTGTCATGAGCGGCGGCATCGAAATGGAATATCTGGAAAAATCGGGTGTCAAAAAGGAACAGATGGTGCTTGTTCCAGATCAGCCTTCTGCCGTTGCTGCTCTGCAGGCAGGTAGAGCGGACGCGATCACGATGACAGGTCCATCTCTGCAGTCCGTGCTGGAGAGTGCCAAAGACGACAAGCTGGAGAGAGTGATGGATTTTGTACAGCCGGAAATTGACGGGAAGAGCGTACGCGGTTATGGGGCTGCGGCTTTCCGCAAAGAGGATGAGGCGTTTGTAAAAGCCTACAACGAAGAATTGCAAAAGCTGAAAGACTCAGGGGAGCTGTTGGAAATTTTGCAGCCTTTCGGTTTTACCGAGCAGGAGCTGCCGGGTGAGAAGACAGCAAGTGAGCTTTCGCAGCCGTAATGGAGGGGAAGCAATGAGTAATCTTTTGCCGCTTTTAGCAAAAGGAGCTGGTACAACTCTCCAGGTGACTGTCATGTCTGTACTCGTCGCTTTGCTCGTTTCCTTCCTGGCAGGGTTTGGCCGTCTCAGTCGTTTGCGCAGTGTTCGTATGTTGAGTACGGTTTACGTGGAGCTGTTTCGAGGTACCTCCCTTTTGGTGCAGTTATTTTGGTTGTTTTATGCACTGCCCCTATTGGGAATTGAGCTTCCTCCTTTGGCTGCAGGAGTGATCGCGCTAGGACTCAACTACGGTGCTTATGGATCAGAAGTGGTGCGTAGCTCCATTCAGTCGATTCCAAAAGGACAGACGGAAGCTTCGATTGCCTTGAATATGACGTCGTGGCAACGGATGAGGCTGGTCATTTTGCCCCAAGCCTTTGTCATGATGTTACCTGCATTCGGTAACCTGTTGATTGAATTATTAAAGGGGACATCCCTGATCTCTTTGATTACAATAGCGGACTTGACGTTCCAGGGGATGATTCTGCGTACAACCGATTCGTCCAGAACATTTGAAATATTCTGCTTGATTTTGATCATGTACTTTCTCATGGCGTATCCCATGACACTGGGGATGCGATGGCTTGAGAAACGCTTTTGTGCAGGGAGGGTGTAAGGAAAATGTGGAGCTGGTCTTTTACATGGAGTATTCTTCCTGCCATCCTGCAAGCCATTCAAACCACCATCGCAGCCACGGTCGCCGGTTTTTTGCTGGCCTTGATAGGGGGCTTGCTGCTTGCCTTCGGGCGCAGAGCGAAGAACCGTGCTCTCTCTTGGTCTGCAGCAGGGTTCATCGAATTTGTGCGCAGCACACCGCTCCTCGTGCAGCTGTACTTTCTCTTTTACGGTCTTCCGGCAGTAGGTATTTCGCTTAGTCCGTTTACGTCTGGTGTTCTGGGCCTGGGAGTTCATTACAGCTGCTATCTGTCAGAGGTATACCGATCCGGTATTGATGCTGTCCCCCGCGGACAGTGGGAAGCAGCGCGAGCACTCAACTTCTCCCGGGGCCAGACGTGGCTGCGCATCATTTTACCGCAAGCGATCCGCCCTGTGGTACCTGTGCTTGGCAACTACCTGATTGTTATGTTCAAGGAAACGCCCATTCTGTCAGCCATTACCTTGGTAGAGATGCTGGCGGCTGCCAAGATTATCGGTGCCGAATCGTTCCGCTATTTGGAGGCATTCACGCTGGTAGGACTTTTGTTCTTGCTGCTTAGCTACGTCTCTTCCGTTTTCATCAAAAAACTGGAGCTGACGTGGAACAAACAATAGTTGGAGGTGATCAGCATGAAAGCAAGCACGCAGACTGTTCCAGTCGTTCGTTACAGGAGCGTGAGCAAATCCTTTGGCGACCTGCAAATTTTAAGCGGAATCGACCTGGATATTCTTCCTGGAGAAAAAATTGCCGTCATTGGTCCGAGCGGTTCCGGGAAAACGACACTTGCACGCATATTGATGACGCTGGAAGAGCCGACTGAGGGGACGGTCGAGGTGGATGGTCAGCTTTTATGGCACAAAGAAGTAAGTGGCAGGCTGGTCAAGGCGGATGAGAAGCATCTTCACAGCATTCGTGGAAATATCGGGATGGTTTTCCAGCACTTCAACCTCTTCCCGCACATGACCATCCTGCGAAATGTCACAGAGGCGCCAATTCATGTCTTGGGCCTGAGCAAGGAGGAAGCAACGAAGAGAGCGGTGACGATTTTGGCAAAGGTAGGGCTGGAAGATAAATTGAATGCGTACCCTGCCCAGTTGTCAGGTGGCCAGAAGCAGCGAGTGGCGATTGCCCGTGCACTGGTGATGCGCCCGAAAGTGATGCTGTTCGACGAAGTGACGTCCGCGCTTGATCCGGAGCTGGTAGGAGAGGTGCTTGCTGTCATCAAGGAAATTGCCAGAGAGGGTGAGATGGCGATGCTGCTCATCACCCATGAAATGGATTTTGCCCGCGATGTTGCGGATCGCGTCATTTTTACGGACGGCGGTACGATTGTCGAGCAAGGTACCCCAGAGCAAATTTTTTATCATCCGCAGAGTCCGCGATTGCAGGCGTTTTTGAGCCGCTTCCGCGCGGGTTAGGGAAAGGAGGTGAAATCATTGAAAACGATCAGTGGGGAACGTCTCGTCCTGCGCAAGCCGAAGGAAGAAGATGGAGCAGATATGTGGAGGCTGGTTCGGGACTCGAAGATCCTTGACTTAAATTCAGCCTACGCGTATCTGTTGTTCGCCAAGTACTTTTCGGACACGTGCATCATCGCTGAAGCAAAAGGAGAAGCGATCGGCTTTGTCATCGGCTTTCATCCGCCAGATATGCCCGACACGCTCTTTGTGTGGCAGATTGGCGTAAGTGAAAATATGCGAGGCCAAGGAATCGCGAAAGAGATGATCCGCGCATTGCTCAAGCGGAAGCCTTTGAAAAGAGCACAGTATGTGGAGGCTACAGTCTCTCCCGCAAACAACGCCTCTCGTGCTATGTTCACCAAGCTTGCTCGCGAGTTTGGCACTGGTTGTGAAATAACGGAGTGTTTTCCCACCAGATTGTTTCCGGGAGGAGCATACGAGGAGGAATGGACGTACCGAATCGGTCCCATTCCTGCCATTTCCTAAGGAGGTTTTTCATGAAAACGATTGTAGAGACGAGATCACCCTTATCTGTTTTTGACCAGATGGAATCAGAAGTAAGGAGTTATTGCCGCAGCTTTCCTGTCGTCTTCACGAAAGCGAGCGGGCATACGGTCTGGGATCGCCAAGGAAAGGCGTATATCGACTTTTTTGCTGGGGCAGGCGCCCTTAATTACGGGCATAACAGCCCCGCGATCAAGAAAAAGCTGATCGAGTACCTGCAAAATGACGGCATTACGCACAGCCTGGATATGGCAACAGAAGCAAAAGAAGCGCTGTTGACCCAGTTTCACGAGATCATTCTCAAACCTAGAGGGCTCTCCTACAAAGTGATGTTCCCTGGTCCAACCGGAACAAACTCGGTAGAAGCGGCATTGAAGCTTGCCCGCAAAGCTACCGGGAGAGAGATGATCATGAGCTTTACGAACGGCTTTCATGGAATGACCCTTGGCTCTCTGGCGGCGACAGGGAACCGGATGAAAAGAAATGGAGCAGGCGTGCCGCTCTCACATGTTATAGCCCTGCCATTTGACAACTACATGGGCAAGGACATCAAGACAACAGATTATATCGAGCGGCTACTCGAAGACGATGGCAGCGGCGTACCTCTCCCCGCAGCTATGATCCTCGAAACCGTTCAAGGAGAAGGCGGCATCCATGTAGCAAGTGCATCGTGGTTGAAACAGATTGAGGCGATCTGCCAAAAGCACGACATCTTGTTGATTGTGGATGATGTGCAGGCGGGCTGCGGACGAACGGGTCCTTTCTTTAGCTTTGAAGAAGCGGGTATTACGCCTGACATTGTGTGCCTGTCCAAGTCAATCGGGGGATTCGGTCTGCCCTTTTCGCTTACGCTGCTTAGGCCAGAGCTGGACATCTGGCTACCTGGCGAGCATAACGGCACCTTCCGAGGAAATAATCTTGGGTTTATTGCTGCGGCCGAGGCATTGCAGTACTGGAAGGACCATGGCTTCAGCGAAGCGGTCAAGGAAAAGGGGGACCTCGTGCAAGGACACCTTTCACAACTAGTTCAGACGTATCCTGACCTGTCGGGAGAAGTGAGAGGGAAAGGTTTGATGCAAGGAATCGCTATCGGCGTGGATGGTTTGGCGGAAAAAATCTGCTCACAGGCATTTGAAAGAGGACTGATCATGGAGACCTCAGGACCAAAGAGCGAAGTGATGAAAGTGATGCCGCCTCTGACGATTACGAAAGAGGCTCTGAGAAAAGGACTGAACATTTTGGAAGAGTCCGTGAATGATTGTCTTGAAAGAGATTTTCTGAATAGGAGAGATGGGAAATGATTGTAAAACATTTGGAAGAAATCGTAGGGACGGTAGATGACATTGATACACCTACTTGGAGCAGCAGAAGATTGCTTCTCAAGCAGGATGGGATGGGGTTTTCCTTGCATGACACGATAATCAAGGCGGGAACCGAGACCTTCATTTGGTACAAAAACCATCTGGAAGCCGTCTATTGCATAGAAGGCGAGGGCGAAATCGAGGTAATTGGAGGTGAGACTTACCAGATAAAGCCAGGTATGATATACGCCTTGTCAGGGAATGAAAAGCACTACTTGCGTGCGCGAAGCCAGATGAGGATGGTGTGTGTGTTTAACCCTCCGCTGACAGGCCGCGAAATCCATGATGAAGAAGGCGTGTACCCGTTGCTTGAGGGATAACTTTTTACAAAGAGAGGAGCTGTCTGTATGAATCACTCAGATCGCTATCCTTCCCGTATAAATGAAAATCCATCCACTTTAAAACGGGTAGATCGCGTCGTTTATTGGAGTGACAAGACAAAAGAAGGGCCACTGACAAAGGATACTCTCTTGTCTTACGAGAAAAAAGGCTACCTGAGTCTACGGGGATTTTTCTCACCGGACGAAGTGCAGGAATTGCGAGATGAATTAACGAAGCTCTGGCAAGAAAATCGCGGTTCCACTCGCAAAGAGGTCATTTCCGAACCGCAAAGCAGGGAAGTCCGTTCTATCTTTGCTGTCCACCGTGACAATACCGTATTTCAAAATTTGTCCCGCCATCCGCGGTTGGTCTCCGTTGCTGAGCAGATTTTGGGAAGTGATGTTTACGTCCACCAATCTCGGATTAATTACAAGCATGGCTTTACGGGCAAAGAATTTTACTGGCACTCCGACTTCGAGACCTGGCACGTGGAGGACGGAATGCCTGGCATGAGGGCACTCAGTTGCTCAATTTCGTTGGAAGAAAACTATCATTATAATGGTCCGCTGCTGTTGTTGCCAGGCTCGCACCAAACATTTATCTCTTGCGTAGGACAGACACCAGAATCTCATTATGAGCAGTCATTGCGCAAGCAGGAGTATGGCGTACCTGATCAGGAGAACTTGAAAAGGATGGTAGAACAGCATGGAATCGATACGATGATCGGTCCTGCTGGAACAGTTGTCTTCTTTGATTGCAATACGATGCATGGATCCAATGGAAACATCACGCCGGTGCCGCGAAGCAACGTGTTTATGGTCTACAACAGTGTAGAAAATCGGTTGGTGGCGCCCTTCTCGGGTCAGGAGCCGAGACCGGATTATATTGCAACCAGAGATTAGGAGCTGGCTGTCTGTCAATAATCATCGGCAGGCAGCCTTACAAGTCGAGCGATAGCTTGTGTTATGTGGGTGGAGACCGGAGCATAGCATGGAAACAGGCTTCTCTCCACCACAGCCTATTTGCTATCCACCATTCTCCGCATCATTTCCCTCCGCTCAAACCCGTATTGCTCATACAACCCATGCGCATCCCGTGTCGCCAGTGTCATGTTTGTATGGCGGATCTGGGGATGTTCAACCATGACTTCCATCAGCCACTTTCCAAGCCCCAATCCGCGATGAGCAGGATCGATGTAAACATCACAAACCCAGGAGAACGTAGCGTAATCGCTAACCACTCGGACGAAGCCAGCCAGTCGATTTTCACCATAAAGCCCAAAGCAGAGGGAGTTCTCGATTCCTTTTACAATCATCTCTTTGGAGCGTTCGGACGCCCAGTATGTCGTCTGTAACCATCCACAAATCTGCTCCTTATCCAAAAGCTGCTTGTCATCACTGATCAGATAGGGCAATTCCTCATGTTTCCATTCCATCTGTAACCCTCCATTTTCTATTTACTACTTTGCTTACGATTCACTATACTGAAGGCACAAGCAGAGATAAACGGAGAAAATGCACATCTGTACCCACACAGATGGAAAGCGGGTGGAAGGGATGGAGAACAAATACGAGGTGGTAAAAAGCCAGATTAAGGAACAGCTTCTCGCTACGAAAATTAAGCCTGGCGAAAAACTGCCTTCGATTCGGGCGGCAGCGAAACGATGGACGTGCAGTGTGAATACGGCGATTCGTGCTTATCAGGAGCTGGAAAAAGAGCATTTGATTTACGCTGTTCCCAAAAGCGGCTACTACGCTGTGCTTCGTTCAGCCAGCAGTGCGCAAACAACGATAGAACGAATTGATTTTTCCGCAGCAAGTCCTGACCCCCAGGTTATGCCTTATAAAGATTTTCAGCATTGTCTAAACCGTGCGATTGAATTGTACGAAGATCAGCTTTTTGCTTATTCCGACCCGCAAGGATTCTTCTCCCTGCGCAGAGAGCTGGAAAAGCATCTGGCACATTCCCAGGTGTTCGCCGAGCCTTCCAACATTTGTGTCGTTTCCGGAGGGCAACAAGCCCTTCACTTGCTTGCCTCCATGCCGTTTCCAAATGGAAAAACGGCCGTTTTGGTAGAACAGCCTACGTTTCACGGGATGCTCCGTTCACTTGAACTGCTCGGGATTACGACTCTTGGCATAGAGCGAACCATGGACGGGATCGATTTGGACGAGCTGGAACGTCATTTCCGCAATAACCAGATCAAATTCTTTTATACCGTTCCACGCTTTCATAACCCTCTGGGCGCCTGCTATACGGAGGCCCAAAAAAAGGAGATTGCGAGACTCGCCAAGCGCTACGATGTATTTATACTAGAGGACGATTATTTAGCGGACATGGAGATTAGTGGAAAAACAGACCCGATTTACAGCTACGATCCATCCGGTCACGTCGTTTACGTCAAAAGCTTTTCCAAAATCATGCTGCCTGGATTGCGACTGGCTACGGTTGTTTTGCCTTCTTCTTTAATGGAGACCTTTCGTATGTTCAAAGCGTCGTGTGATTCTAGCACTTCCGTCCTGTCGCAGGCTGCCCTGGAGCTCTACTTCAAGTGCGGGATGTACGAGCATCATGCAGAAATGATTAGGGAACGCTACCGTTTGCGGATGGAGTGCCTCGCAGATGCCTGTCGCCGACATTTGCCACCAACGTTTCGCTTTGAAATTGGAAAGGCCGGTATTTTCTCGAGAACGTTGCTTCCAGAGTCGATCAATCCGAATGACCTGATTGCAGCGCTTCACCACCAGAATGTACGGATTACTTCGACGGATCAGAGCTATTTGCGAACGTTTAAACGAGACAATGGGCTGCGCGTCAGCATCATCCAGACAGATGCGGACCAGATTGAAAGAGGGATCGCCTTGCTTGCAGAGACAGCGGCAGCATTAGAGCAAAAACAAAAGAAAGAGGGATTGTGGCGCGTGACTGACTGGAGAGAATGATGGACTTGTGAATTATCGAAATCTTTAGTATTGACACGATAGTTGCAAAAAAACTAAAATAAATATAAGTTAAAAACATTGTTTTGTATATGAAACAATTCAAACGACGTATTTATCGTGAAGGGAGACTAGCACTATACAATCAAGACAATTGCTAGGGTTCTCTTTTTTTTTAATTGTTTTAGGAAACTTCGTTTTGTATATAAAACGAACGATCGAAAACAAACATGACAGAGGTTTAGGGAGGGTTGAAACAGATGGATCTGGGTCTGAAAAATAAAGTCGCAATCATTATGGGAGGAACATCTGGTGTAGGGCTGAAGGCAGCAGAGATGTTTTTGCAGGAGGGTGCACGGGTGGCAATCTGCGGACGCGATGAGAAGCGAATGCAGACCGCTTGCGAGACACTCGCCTCTTTTGCTCCTGCTGATCACCTGTTCACCGGGACCTGTGATGTAACCAACAAAGAGGATGTAAGCCGCTTTATTGATGGAGCAGCTGAAGCCTTTAGCGGTGTGGATATTCTCGTCAATGCGGCCGGCCAAAGTGTCATGGGTTACTTTTTTGACATTACTGACGAGCAGTGGAGACAACAAATCGATCTGAAGTACTTTGCGATCATCAACGCAGTTCGGTCGGTTCATCCTCATCTGCTGAAGCGGGGCGGCGGCCGGATCATCAATATTAATGCAACTCTGGCAAAAGAACCGGAGAGACACATGGTTGCAACAGCAGCGACCCGAGCAGGACTCTTGAATTTAAGCAAAACCTTGTCCCATGAATTGGCCCTGAGCAACATTTTGGTCAATTCGGTTAGCCTGGGATTGATTGCCACCGACCAATGGGAGCGCAGACGGTTGAAAAACGCACCAGAGATGGATCCACAGGAGTATTACAACGATTTGGCACAAAAGCGGGGCATTCCGCTTGGCCGTGTGGGTCAGCCCGAAGAGGTAGCAAGCGTCATCTTGTTCCTCGCATCCGAGCAGGCAAGCTATGTATCCGGTTCGACGATTGAAGTAGCGGGAGCTTTGGGAAAAGCGCTGTAATTGTGAAAAGGCGGGAGATAACATGACTACAAATATGCAAATGGAATTCACAACGGCAGATGCTGTTGTCTCGGAGCTCGTACGGGCCGGAGTAGAAGTTGTATTCGGAGTCGTCAGTATCCACAATATGCCCATCTATGATGCCCTGCTTTGCGAGGGAAGCATTCGCATTGTCTGCTCTCGCGGGGAAAGCGGCGCAGCCAATATGGCGGATGGCTATGCCAGATCAACGGGCAAGCTGGGCGTTGTCATCACCAGTACGGGTACAGGAGCAGGCAATGCCGCAGGTGCCTTGGTCGAAGCCTGGGCAGCGGGTGTGCCAGTCCTACATCTGACTGGCGAAGTCTCTTCGAAGTATCTGGGTACGGGCAGAGGCTATATTCACGAATGTAAAGATCAGCTTTCCATGATGGAGGGCTGCTGTAAAGAGGCGTACCGACTGCGCAGGCCTGAGCAGGCAGCTGCGATTGTACGACAGGCGATTCAGGTAGCGACCACGTCTCCGGCGGGTCCCGTATCCCTGGAGATACCGATTGATTTCCAATCAGCGATCGTTCCGAAAAGCCAGCTCGAAGCGATCCAAACGATTGCACCCGTTATGGAGGCAGCTCCTTTTATTCCGACCGAGGTAGGCAGACTTTTGGCTGTAGCACGGCGCCCAGTGATCTGGGCAGGCGGTGGCGTGATCTCAGCAGGCGCGTCCGCAGAGCTGACCAGGCTGGCGGAGCTTACCGGTGCAGCAGTTATCACCAGCCAGTCCGGAAAAGGCTCTATCCCGGAAGATCATCCACAATGCATCGGGCATTTTGCCGCTTATGAAGCGGTCAAAGAATTGCTGAAACAATCCGATCTGTTAATCAGTGTCGGCGTTCGCTTCCGCGGTAATGAAACGGCGAACTGGAAAGTGAGCGTACCTGAGACACATATCGGTATCGACGCAGACTACAGCGCCTTTAACCGAAACTACGAAATGACGCACGGTCTTTTAGGCGACGCCAAGTCCATCCTGCATGCTCTGAATGAAGGAATCAGCAAGCAAAAAGTCACGCCAGATGCCGGTTATGTAGAGGAAGTAACCTCTGTAAGGGAAAAAGTACGCGCCATTCTGCGTGAAACACTCGGACCGTATGAGGCGATCGTCGATGGCATGCGCCGCGTACTGCCGAAAGACGCGATTCTGGTACGTGACGTAACGGTGCCTGCCAACGTGTGGGGGAGCCGCCTGTTTGACATTTACGAGCCGCGCACCTCGATTCACGCTTCTGGTGGGGGAATTGGCCAGGGGTTGCCGACAGCGCTTGGTGCACAGCTGGGTCAGCAGGATCGAGTAGTGGTGCTGATGGCAGGCGATGGCGGCTACATGCTGAATATCGGGGAAATGCCGGTTGCTGTTCAAGAGAATCTTCCATTAATTGTTCTGTTGTTCGATGATGCGGGCTACGGTGTCCTGCGCAATATTCAGGATGCGGCATACGGGCGACGCGTAGCGGTCGACCTAGTGAGTCCCGACTTCGTAATGCTGGCAAAAGCGATGGGCTATGAAGCGAGTCGGATCGGTTCCCCGCAGGAATTCGTGGATATGCTGGAAGCAGCGGTTACGAGGAGAAAGCCAACGATGATCGTCATCGACATGAATGCTGTCGGACCGATGGCCAAGCCGTTTGGCGGCCCTCCAGGAGCGGCAGATGCATTCAAGCCGAAAAAAATCTAAAGGAGGCCAGTTCAGATGACAAGCGCATATCCAAGCATTTCCGGACAATTCCTGATCAATGGCGAATGGATTGCAGGGAAGCGGGTTACTGCGGTGACCAACCCCGCCATTTTGACAGAAGTCGTCGGAGAAGTAGCTCTATGTTCGAAACAGGATGTCGGGCAAGCGATAGATGCAGCACAAGCAGCGTTTCCCGGGTGGGCCGGGACTTCCGCTGAGAAAAGAGCTGCCCTGATCAAGGAAGCTTCCAGTCAGTTGGCTGCGATTATCGAAGAAAGCGTGCCTCTGTTTGTTCGGGAAAACGGAAAGGTATTGGTAGAAGCCAAAAAGGATCTTCTCCGCTGTGTAGAGATCATGAGCAAAGGGGCAGATGCTCTCGTAGCGTGGTGGAAAACGGAGTCGATACCTGGGGGACAGATGGTGCAGATCCGCAGACGTCCGCGTGGCGTGACAGCCGTCATCTCGCCCTGGAATTCACCGATGATTCTGACGTTCAAGCGTGTCATTCCCGCCATCCTTGCAGGAAACACCGTGGTCGTCAAACCTGCAACTGACTGTCCTTTGACCGTATTGTCCAGCCTGCGTGTAGTGGCCGCTCATTTGCCGCCGGGCGTGATTAATATCGTCACGGGCTCAGGAGCTTTGGTAGGGGAACAGATTTGCAGCGATCCGCGTGTGCGTGCCATTGCTTTTACGGGAAGCACGGAGACGGGGAAGCGCATCATGGGCATGTCGGCAGGAACAGTGAAAAAGCTGTACATGGAGCTAGGGGGAAACGATCCAGCCCTGATTTTGCCCGATGCCATTCTCGATGAAGCAGCAATAGAGCGCATTCGTATGGGAATCCTGCGTGCGGCGGGTCAAGTATGCTCTGCGATCAAACGCGTCTACGTGCATGAATCCCGTTACGAGGAGTTCATGACCAAGCTGAAGCGTGAGTTCCAGCGAATGATCGTAGGCAACGGCATGCAGCCTGACGCCATGATGGGACCGATCAATAACAAGGCACAATACGATTTTGTCACTGGGTTAATCGAACGTACGAGAGAGGCAGGTGCCCATGTACAGACATTAGGAAACAAATTAGAAAAAGAGACCTGGGAAAATGGCTATTTTCTGCTTCCGTCTATCGTAACTGGCGTGAGCCAAGCCAGTGAACTGGTGCGCGCAGAGCAATTTGGTCCTGTGATACCCGTTATTCCTTATTCGGATCAGGAAGAAGTCATTGCGATGGCAAATGATACAGAGTTTGGGCTGCGTGCCTCCATATGGACGGCTAACCAACAGCTGGCGGAAGCATTGGCTGACCGCCTGGATGCGGGTGCTGTCTTCTTTAACAACCATACAATTTTCCAAGATCTCCACCTTGATTTCCCCGGGCTAAAGGAGAGCGGATTAAGCAGAGAAACGGCTTGGTGCGGGATTGATTTATTCGCAGATACGTACGGCTTTGCCAATTAGATAAAAACCTTCCATTCCAGAAAAGAGAGGGCTAAGCGATGGAAAAAGAAGAAAAAGATCGGTACAATTCCAGCTCCCTCGTCAGGGGATTGGAAATTTTGCGGCTATTCCGGCCGGAGCAACCAACCCTTTCCCTGGTGGAAATTGCCAATCAATTAGGAGTTAGCCGGACAACGCCATTCCGACTGTTGTTTACGCTGCAAACACTTGGATATTTACATCAGAACGAACATACGAAGCGATACGAATTGACACCAAAAGTACTGGAGCTTGGGTTTGCCTATCTGAATACGTTGCAAATTACGGAGGTGGCACGACCATTTCTGGAGCGGCTTCGTGATGAGACGGGTGGATCTGCACATATCGGGATACTCGATGAGACGGCTGTCGTCTATGTGGCGAGAGTATCAGCGAGGGGGGTATCTACGGTTAGTGTCACCGTTGGCTCACGCTTACCTGCTCATGCCACGGCTCTGGGCAAGACGCTGCTGGCGTTTTTGCCGAGAGAAAAGTGGCAGGAAATACTCCTGATTTCAGACCTTCATTCGTATACAAAAGATACAAAGACGATGATGGCAGCCCTTCTCAAGGAGTTGGAGCTGATTCGGAGGCAGGGGTATGCGATTAGCAACGGTGAGTTCGAGAGCGGGATTCGCTCGGCAGCCGCCCCTATTTTCGATAATACCGGACAGGTGATAGCGGCTGTCAATGTTGCGGCTCCGGAAGCCATTTTGCCAGATGGTTATCTAGCTAAGTTTGTGCTGCCTGCGATTCTGGAGACAGCCGACCAGCTTTCTGCTTTTTACGGCTATTCGCAGTAAAGCCCAATTTTCTCACCATTTCGAATATTGACTTTTGGGAAAACGAAGCCTATAATTTTAAATACAAAACTATGTTTTCTATTTAAAACGATATCGAGGAGGATTTACCCATGAGTGACCAAAACATCACGATCGAAGAATTCGAGCAAAAGTATGTAGCCCGCCTGAATACAAGAAAAATTGACTATGATGCGCTCTCTTTCCAAGAGCAAGTAAGTCCGACTTACCGCCGTGCCCAATGCCGTTATGTTGGTACTGGCGGCGTGGCAACCACTGACAGCAACGTCATCAAAGCCGAGCACTTCACGCTCTCCAACATGTACCTGCCGGCAGGAGCGGAAGGCCCGATGCACCTGCACGACGATGTGGAGGAAGTGTTCTTCGTTATCCGCGGTACGGTCACTGCACGTATACAAATTGGCGAGACTATCCATGAAGTAAAGCTGGAAGAGCGCGACTGCATCTGGACTCCGCCAGGCTACTACCGTGGCGTTCGCAACGATGGAGAAAGCGAAGCAATCATGGCAGTTATGCTTGGAGCGAGCAAGCCGCAAATCCCGACTTATCCAGAAGGCAGCGAATTGGAATCCATCCGCGTCGAGCGTGCGAGGGCAAAAGCAGCGGCAGCAGAACAGAAATAAGACGCGAAAAGACCGGCACATATCGGCCGGGTCTTTTCATTTCACGATACAAATATCGCTGTATTTTCTAACTTGACTTGAGGTGAAGATGATGGCTACTACACAGGTTGGTTCACTCACGATTCACTATCAGACGGCAGGTGAGGGAATCCCGCTTATCTTGTTGCACGGTTTGGGCAATAACTCAGGGTCGTGGTCAAGGCAGCTTGCGGGACTGCAAAATCAATTTCAGGTCATTGCATGGGACACACCGGGATATGGCGAGAGCTCGGATCCAGAGCCGGAGTTTCGGACTTTCCGCGAGTTGGCAGTGATCTTACGAGACTTCCTCGATGCGCTCGGCTTTCAAAAGATTTACTTGCTGGGTCACTCCATGGGGAGCACGCTTGCCATGCAGTTCTGCTCCATGTATCCCGAATATGTAGAGGCGCTGATTTTGGCGGCAAGCACGCGGGGTGGGCTAGCGAATCCTGAGTCCAATGAACGCAAGCTGAAAAACAGGCTGCACAATATTGAAAATCTTTCGCCAGAGGAATTGGCTGAGCGGCGGACACCTGACATGTTTTCCAAATTCGCATCGGGAGAAGCAATTACCGAGGCCATGCGGATTATGTCAAAGGTACGTCCCGCCGGATACAGATCGGTCGCCTACTCGCTCTATCATGCTGACCAGACGTCATTGCTTTCCTCCATTCAGATGCCTACGCTGCTTATTTGCGGAGAGGATGACACGGTTACTCCCGTAGCGGAATCCCGCATGGTGGAACAGAGGATTCTAGGCTCCAGACTGGAACTGATCGCGCAGGCAGGACATCTGTGCTATATCGAAAAGCCGGAGGAATTCAACGCCCTTGTGCGTTCGTTTTTACAATCGGTAAGCCAGAAGGTAAACGAGGGGGAAGTCTGATGAAGATAGGAATTATCGGCGGGGGCAATGTCGCGAGGTTTCTATTGAAAAGCATTAATGTCGACCGGAGGCTGCCCAACTGCTCGGTAGAGTCTGTTTTTCTCAGACGGCCAGAAGTGGCGAGCGAATGGGAGTGCGATTATGGGACGCGTATTTACACGGATCTGGATGCCTTTTTGTCATCGGGCATTGATATCGTAGTGGAGGCAGCGACTGTTCAGGCGGTTCGTGAATACGCGGAGCAGGTGATTGCGCGGCGCAAGGATCTCGTGATTATCAGCGTGGGCGCGCTGGTCGACCAGGAGTTGTATCAGCGGCTAAACGAGCTCTGTCGTCAGTTGGGGACACGCATTTTGCTTCCGTCCGGAGCGATCGGCGGATTGGATGTGATTCGCTCGGCGATGGCCATGCAGCAATTGGACGAGGTCTCGCTTACGACCAGGAAACCGCCGCAATCCCTTTTAGGGCGAATGGTAGAGCAAGAGGAAGTCGTGTTTGAAGGCAGTGCGACGGAGGCAATCAGCCGTTTTCCGCAAAATATCAACGTTTCGATCGTGCTGTCGCTGGCGGGCTTAGGCTGTGATAAAACGAGGGTGAAAATCGTGGCGGATCCACGCGTGACGAAAAATATCCATAGTATTGAGGCGATTGGCTCCTTTGGCCAGCTTTGTGTGAAGCTGGAGAACAATCCGATGCCGGAAAATCCCAAAACCAGCCATTTGGCTGCGCTCAGCGTTCTTTCTACCTTGAAAAAGCAAACAGAGCGGATCTTAATCGGGTAAACTTATTTGGCTATTCGCACTTGTTACGTTACCGCGTGAAGACTACAATAGGTTCAATGGTTCCTATTGCATGTCCCTTAGTGAAAGGAGTAACAAGCGCTCATGCCGAAAACGGAGAAAGATCGGTACCTCTCTAATTCCCTCATCAGGGGGTTGGAAATATTAAAAATGTTCGACGCTTCTCACTCAACGTTGAGTTTGGCAGAGATCGCCTCCAAGATGGGGGTAAGCCGGACTGTCCCATTCCGATTTTTGTACACCCTTCAGCATTTGGGGTACCTTTTTCAGGATGAGACGACCAAGCGCTATCAGCTAACTCCCAAAGTAATGGAGCTCGGCTTTGCCTTTTTAAACACCATGCAGCTCCCAGAATTGGCAAGACCGTACTTAGAAAAGTTGCGCGATCAAACAGGCGCGTCTGCGCATATCGGAATATTGGATGGAAATGAGGTCGTCTACATCGCTCGTGCCGCTACCTCTACCAATTTTTCCACGCTCAATGTCATGATTGGCTCGCGGCTGCCGGCACATGCTACCTCGATGGGGAAGGTTCTCTTGGCATTCCTCCCCAAGGAAAAGCTGACTGCTCAGTTGGAGAGTGTCGATCTGCAATCCTTTACGACCCAGACCAAAACGATGCTCCGTGACTTGACGTCGGAGCTCGAAGAAATCCGCCTGAGAGGCTATGCGGTCAGCAATGAAGAGTTCGAGCTTGGGATCTGCTCGGTTGCCGTACCTATTTTTGACCGAGACAAAATGATTACAGCGGCAGTGAACGTGGCAGCCCCGACCAGCATTCTCTCAGCAGCTATTCTCGACTCCCAAATCATTCCGGCTGTCTGCGAGACGGCAAAAGCACTGTCTGGTTTTGCTAAGTAAGCAAGTGCAGGATCTGATCGACTCGTGAGTAAAAAAGTGGATATTACGTAAAAAGCTGCTGTTCATAATCGAACGGCAGCTTTTTTGTTGTTCATGCTCGAGGACTTGACGTAAAACGCTCTCCCCATTTCTTGGCTAAGTCATATTATGGATCAATGGGAAGTTACAGTCGAGAGGATGAGTAGGTTGCTGCCAGCAAATTCATTGATTACTTATATAAAAACCAAGCATCCTGAATTATCAAGGGAGTTGATCCGAATAAATGATTCAGGATGGTCAAATCTTGTTTTAGTAGTAGGAGGACGATTTATTTTCCGCTTTCCGAGAACGGAAAACGCAAAAAAAACATTACAATTGGAGCAGCGTATTTTGCCGGGATTGAGTAATATTCTTCCGGTAGCTATTCCTCATTTTGTTTATTCGTCTAGCCCAGCGGATGAAATCACATATGTTGGTTACCCCATCCTCAAGGGGATTCCTCTAACAAATGCAGTTCTTATTTCTTTTAAGGATAAACAAAGGGAGCAGTTGGCTCATGATCTGGGGAGATTTTTGACAGCTCTTCATACCTATCCAATAGAAAATGCTTTTTCATACGCTTTTGATACCTCCGGCACAAGAAAGACGTGGCAGAGAATCTACGAACGAATTCAAAATAAGGCTTTTCCTTATATGGATTCAATGCTTAAGGCTTGGACTGATCGTGTATTTACTGGCTTCTTATCCGACTCAGATTCCTTCAAATTTTCCCCATGTCTATTACACAATGATTTTAAACCGGAACATATTCTTTATGATCCGGAACAGAAAGCAATCTCAGGTGTCATTGATTTTGGGTCTATGTGGGTGGGAGACCCGGCATATGACTTTGTAGGCTTACACAAAGCATATAGTGAGGAATTTGCAAAAACGGTCATACGTTCCTACGGTGCAACAGTTGATCAAGCATTTTTTAAACGAATCAATGCTTTTTACTTAAAAGTGACGAGTTTTTGGAAGTTATTTCATGGAATAGAAACAAGGAGCCCAGAATTAATTCAGAGTGCGTTGAAAAAGTTACAAAGGATCGCGCAAGAGGACAGCAGGTAACTCTTGTAAGACTTGCTGTAGCAGTCGTTTCCAGTCGGCAGGCTGCTGCATATTGTACGGGAGAATTAAGCATCAAAATATGAGGTGAAAAAATGCGTGTTTTGTTTTTTGAAAGTCATCCCATGTGGATTCATGGACTGCCAAATGGATTTCGTGATGCCGGACATCAAGTTATGGTCTCCGGTCCATTAACGGAACAAAACATTCCTGAGATGATTTCTGAGTTTGGGCCTGATTTAATAATCATGATGGGGTGGGGACCTGAACACACATTTCAAAGACAAAACTGGATCCAAAAATACGCACATTCCACAGATGTGCCGCTTATTTACTGGGCAACAGAAGACCCCACCTTTGCTGTGAGTTTTTCCGTACCATTAATTCGGATGATAAAGCCTCATTTCGTATTTACGATTTGTCCTTCTTGGGTTAAGCATTACAACAGCCTAGGTATAAAAGCAGCTCATATGGACTTCGGTCATCACTCAAGTGTCCATCAACCCGTGGAAAGTCACGCTCGATACCGCAGTTCTATTGCTGTAGTCGCGAATGCCTATCCAAATGTTTTAGAAAAATATCCTGATCATTATCGACTTATATCACTCGATACACTGATTCGTCCGCTCGTTCAGGAGAAGATACGAATCAATTTTTTTGGACGGGATTGGGATAAAATGAAACCATATTTAGGCGTGGACATACCCCGAGAGTGGATGTATGGGTATTTGCCTTACCCTGATGCAAACAAAGTCTACAGTTCTGTTGATATCGTCATTGGTTTACAAAATTATCAGACACAAGTGACGCAAAGAACCTATGAAATACTGGGTTCGGGCGGGTTTCTTTTTACACAAGATACCCCGGAGATTAGGCGAAAGTTCAAGCACGGTCATGACCTTGTTGTTTCTTCTTCCCCCCAAGAAACACTACGATTGATCCGCTACTACCTGGAACATCCCGAGGAGTGTAATCAGATCCGAGAGCAAGGCAGACGTGCTGTCTGTAATGATACCTATCAGCATCGTGCGGAATATATGATTACTGTTTTGCAAGAACAAGGGATATTGCAGAGTGATGACCGTTCTGAACAAGCAGGTGGAGAGAATGACAAGAAAACGGACGATAAAAAAGAGAAGGTTGAAGTGCATCTTGTAAAATCAGGGGACACTCTTTGGAAAATCTCCAAGAAATATGGTGTTTCTGTAGAGCAAATCAAAAGATGGAATAAACTTACTTCCGAAATGATCATTGTCGATCAACAACTGAAGATTAGAGAAAAAGCAACTGTCGGTAGTAAGGATGATGAGATTGAGAAAGTGTATCTCGTAAAACCTGGGGACACTCTTTGGAAGATTTCCAAGGAAAATGGCGTATCTGTAGAGCAAATCAAAAGATGGAATAAACTGACTTCCGATATGATCATTGTCAAACAAAAGCTAAAGCTTTACGGAGAAAAGGAGGGGATGTAATGAAACCAAATGCCCCTATCTCGCGACGCACATAAAGGTTGCCTTTATCCGCTTATCGTTAGTTTCCTGATAAATGGGTACGGGCGAAAATACTTCGAATAAGAGTGCCCTTTGACGAATCTCGTTGGAGGGTATTTTTTCACCTTGATGTACCCATCTCGATTTAGAATCGGTTTCCTCGTAGACCCAGTGCTTTTCATTGACAGACTGGGAATGAGGAGGTATTATCAAGAGAATAAAACAAACTAAACAGGTAGGAATAATGTATATTTGATTTTTGTTTTTTGATTGAGACAAAGGAGGCGGGACCTTATGCTAAAAAAAGCAGGTGTTCTTGATGATCTGCTGATGGAGAGAATCACACGTGCATTGGAAACTTTGGAATATGGCTCCATACATATCGTGGTTCACGATTCACAGGTGGTCCAGATCGAGCGGACGGAAAAATACAGACTTCCTGCTGAAAAGGCCGATGCAAAATACAATCAGCTTCGGGCAAGCAAGTAGCAAATGGGCAGCACAGAAGGCTCGAAACGGATGAAGATGAGGATAATAGAGAGGAGGATCTTGAAATGGCAGGCGTTCTAGTAGTTGGAGGAGATCGGTTAGGAGAAATTGAAAGCTTATTGCAGGATAAAGGATTCCGCCACGTCTATCACGTATCCGGGAGGAAAAAGTCAGATGTGAAAACGACTATCCCTTCAGATACAGAGCTTATTCTCGTCTTTATCAATTTCGTCAGTCACAGTCTTAGCAAAAATATAAAGAAGCTGGCGAAACAAAAGCATGTTCCGATCGTTTTTTGCAGGCGTTCCTGTGATGCGGTCTCCATGTACGAACCAGCTATCAGCTAAAAGAAAGGGGCTTCGCTTTTTGGCACATGCTCCCGCATATATTCGTCTCTGAATAGAGGTATTCAATCATGAATACCTCTATTTGTTGTTCCAAAAGCAGCTGGCTGAAAAATGTCGGAAAAGAGCGAGCAAAACTATTCATTGATGAATAATGAAATCGGAAAAAGCTAGATAGTTACATATGGCACGTAATTTGCAGAATATTTATTCATCAGAGAATACATGATTTGTAGGGGGTCCAGCATGAAAAAACCAGTTGCCATTTTGAGTATGTTTGTTCTGCTCACAGGTCTGTTCGCAGGCTGTAGCAGCAGCGATCAAGCGAATCAGACAGGGACACAGCCGCCCAAGCAGTCGACGTCAGAGTCGGCGCCTTCACAGCTTGCTGCTACTCAGGTTTTGCACATGAATGCGGCTGAACCAGAAACATTGGATTCAGGAATGTCCAACGATGTCATTTCAGGAGCTTTCATCCGCTCGCTGTACGATTCGCTGGTGCGGCTGGACAAGGATGGAAAACCGGTGAACTCTGTTGCTTCCGATATTCAAATCTCAGAAGACAAAAAGGTCTACACGTTCAAACTGCGCGACAGCAAGTGGAGCAATGGCGATCCGGTTACGGCAAATGACTTTGCCTTTGCCTGGATGCGCGTTCTCGATCCCAAAACAGCCAGTGGATCAGCTTACAAGTACTACGCGATTAAAAATGCAAGGTCATTCTTCGAAGGAAAAGTACAAGCACAAGACGTCGGAATCAAAGTAGTGGATGACAAAACATTGGAAGTCACACTGGAAAATCCGACACCGTATTTCCTTACTCTTGCTACCTTCTACTATCCGGTCAATCAAAAAGTAGTAGAGTCCAATCCGGATTGGGCGAAAAAGCCGGAGACGATTGTCACGAATGGGCCGTTCAAGCTAGCAAAATGGGAGCATAAAAACAAGATTGAGCTGGCGAAAAATGAGAACTATTGGGAAAATGACGTCGTGAAGCTGGATAAAATCGAGTTTTCCATGATCGAGGATACGAATACGGAACTGGAACTGTTCAATAGCGGCGAGCTGGATTGGGCAGGCGGACCAATCAGCGGATTGCCTGCAGATGCGATCGGGCCTTTGCGTGACGAAGGCAAGCTGAAAACGATGGAGCGCGCAACCAGCTACTACTTGCTGTTCCAAACAGAAAAACCGCCATTCACGAATGCAAAGATTCGCAAAGCGTTTGCTTACGCGATCAACCGCAAGGATATTGCTGAAAACATTGGACAGGCTGGTCAGACGCCGCTAATGGGATTTGTTCCGCTTTCTGCTTCATTAAAACCCGATGGATATTTCAAGGATAATGATGCTGAGACGGCGAAACAGTTATTGGCAGAAGGCATGAAGGAATTGGGAATGACCAAGCTGCCTGAAATCACCTATCTGTTCAATACTTCTGACCTCAATAAAAAGATCGCCGAGGCTTTGCAAGCCCAGTGGAAACAAGTGCTCGGCGTGGACGTGAAGCTGACGAACAAGGAATTGAAGGTCATGTTTGACGACCAGGAGCATGGCAAGTACATGATTTCGCGTACAGGCTGGACAGGCGATTACAACGATTCTGTCAACTTCTTGGAGCTGATGATGGAGAAGTACAGCTCCAAGAACTCTACCTTCTGGGGCAATGAGAAGTATGTGGAGCTCGTGAAAAAAGCATATGCCGAACCAGATGAGGCGAAGCGCAATCAGTATCTGATCGACGCAGAAAGCATCCTGATGGACGAAATGCCGGTTACAGGCGTATACAGCAGCGTCAATTCCTGGGTACAAAATGACAAAGTAAAAGGAATCACTGTGGACCCCTTGGGCTACATCGACTTCAAGTGGGGGTTCAAAGAACAATAGCGTAAGACAGAAATGGCCGACACCTTATCGAGTTGGCCATTTTGAGGGCGAACAAGGAGGCATGGACATGGGCTGGCAACAGGCAATGGAGGAAGCGCTGACGGACGCACCGGGTGTGTTCGGTGTAGCAGCTAGGCATTTGGAGACAGGGGAATTTGCGGGCAATTTGGACGATCAGCTTTTCCAATTGGCAAGTGCGTTCAAGATTCCGATCATGGTTACGTTGATGCGGGAGGTAGAGGCCGGCAAGATTCGATTGGATCAACGTGTCACACTGCAGCGTGATGACAGAGTGCCTGGTTCCGGGGTTTTGCAGGAGCTGGATGCGGGTGCTGCTTTGACTGTAAAGGACTTGGCGACGCTGATGACGATTGTGAGCGACAACTACGCGACAGACCTCGTGATCGAGCTGATTGGTGGGCTGGACCAGGTAAACGCACATATGCGTGAGCTTGGACTAAACGAAATTTATCTGCGCCACACTTGCTGGGAACTGCTGAATCACTGTGTGGGCATGAACGAGCTAGGACCGACATCGGCAGGCTTTGCTGAATACGAGCGCAGGGAAGAGACAGGGGAGTACGAAATCATCCATGACGTTTCGCTGCCAACACGGGATAACAACGTTGCCACGCCTGCTGATCTGAATCGCCTCCTGGCTATGATCGCGCAAAAACAAATCCTGACTCCGGCATCGTGTGAGGTCATGCTCGATATTTTGCACCGGCAGCAATACAATAGCCGCCTGCCAGCTCTCTTGCTGGAAGGAACCAAGGTCGCGCATAAAACAGGTACTGTAAATGGCGTTGTCAATGATGCGGGCATCATTTATTTGCCAAAAGGAAAAGGCACGATAGCGATTACCGTATTATCTCGGGGTGTAACCGACAAGATCGCAGCAGAGCATACAATCGCCCGGATAGCCAAAGCGATTTACGATCAGGCGATGGGAGATGAATGAGCCTTGCGTACATGGATGCAGGAATTTGAAACCTATGCACAGCAGCTGCTGGACGAGGCCAAAGTACCGGGAGCTGCGATCGGGGTAGCCCGTTACGGGAAAATGCTGTACAGCAAAACGTTTGGCTATCGCGACAGAGAACGTGAGCTGCCACTCTCCATGGATACCGTGTTTGGCATCGCGTCGATCACCAAGTCCTTTACCTGCGTCGCCATCATGCAGCTGCAGGAGGCGGGTAAGCTATCTATTCATGACCCAGTCGTTATGTATTTGCCCGAATTCCGTGCGGGTGACCAGGAGCTGTCTACTCGTATCACTATTCATCACTTCATGACGCATACGCCGGGAATGGCACCCTTGCCTTTTTTGGACGGAGCCATGAAGCGCAGCATGGAGCAGGACCCTGCGATTATCGGTACGGAAGCCGAGACTGACCTCTTAGGCCTGCCGTATTTGGATACGTACGAACAGGTGATGGAGGCAATCGCCGGATTTGATGGGAAGCCACTCGGTGAGCCAGGGACTGCTTTTAGCTACAACAATGACGCGTATGGCCTTTTAGGTGCGATCATTGAACGAGTGAGCGGGAAAACGTACGAGGAGTACGTGGCAGAACATATTTTACAGCCGCTCGGCATGACGCGGACAGTCTTTGATGTAGAAGCCTTGGCGGATCAGGACGATGTCACCGTTCTGTACACGAACAAGAAAATCGAGGGCGTGGACCAGGTGATTGCCGCTCCGTTTTGGCACGATGCACCAGCCATGCGGGCAGCTGGCTTTCTCAAATCGACCGTAAACGATCTGCTCGCCTATTTGGAAGTATTCCGTACAGGTGGAGATAGTGGTGCAGCGAACGTATTGTCGGCAGATAGCGTTGCCCAGATGCTTTCCCCGCACGCCAGATGCGATGGCTATCGCTACTACGGCTACGGGCTGATGGTTTCGCCTGCTTTTCCTGATGGACAATTGATCGAGCATGGAGGCTCGCTGAAGGGCATTAGTTCGCACATCTTTGCAGTTCCTGACAAAGGTTTGACGGGTGTCGTGCTGATCAATGTTGATGGAGTCGCTGTACGGGAGCTGGTCGTGGGCTTGCTGAATACGATCGCTTCTAGGCCCGCAAACGAGCCGCTTTATCCAGTCGTGCGCTATGAGATGACCGAGGAGCAGCTATCCGAGTACGCGGGGAGCTATGAGTCGAAGGAGTGGACCAAGGCCCTGATTGAAAAAAGAGAGGGTGAGCTGTACCTCGAAGTAGACAGCCTTTCATATCCTCTCATCCCCACAGACAAGGACAGCTTCCTTTTCAAGAGAAGAGATTCGTTTGTCTGGATTGACTTTTTCCGATCACCTGAAGGTCAGATCGAGAGAATGAGTTATTCCTTGCGCCAGTTACTCAAAACAGGTGCGAACTAAAGCCTGCAACGGTTGTTGCTACAGGAAAAAGGACAATTCGTTTTTCTAGCGAATTGTTCTTTTGTTTGCTGGGAATTCCTGGCGGCACAGTAGGCACAATGGGAGACGAGAAAGATGGATTGGGAAGCGGCTAGGAGCCAATGGTTACATATTTTTCTTGCGGTAAAGGAAGAGATCTTGGAATTGCATATGAGAGATATGCTCTTATTTGGTGAACCCGTTTCTCGTTATTACCGTAAGTATCAGAAGCAGCAGCGAATGGGAATTCAAGGTATGCTGACGGAAGCCTTTCAACAAATTTTCGCCGAGGAGAAAGAGTATGCAGAGTATTTGCATGCTTTGGCTGCCGAAGCGTACATCTGGGGTGAGCGCTGGGCGCAAAAGGAAATTCCCAAAGAAGTGTTGCTCGAAGTCTTATTTAATCTGCGGCAAAATGTATTCGATGAAGTCAACCGTTGCAGCGGGGCGAGCGAGATGAAAGAAGCGCTGTTTGCACGCCTGTACCATATTTTAAATGTACGCTATCACCATACGATACGCGGGTTTCTGGCTTCCAAGGATCAGATGATCAGCCATTTACATCAGCAGAAGATCGGAATCATCGGGCAAATGGCTGCGGGAATGGCACATGAGATTCGCAATCCCCTCGCTGCCTTTCACGGATTTCTTCAGTTGATGGGTCAGAGCATAGAGCAGGAATCCGAGGAAATCAATCGGAAGCAGTTTACCCAGTACATTCAAATTTGCCAGCATGAGGTGCAAGCACTGGAAAAGCTGGTAACCAATTTTTTGATATTAGCCCGCAAAAACGAACAAATGGACAAGCAAAATGAGGCGATAACATTGCGGCCTCTTCTTGAGCGGGTAAACGATCTGGCCAAGCATTACAGCGTTGAAAAGAATGTCTCTCTGTCTTTTACGTATGAAGAGGATTCCTGCCTGGTATGGGCGATACCGACTCATGTGGAGCAGATTTGTCTGAACCTGATCAAAAATGCAATAGATGCGGTAGCCATGAATGGTACTGTAATGGTCCGCACCAAATTATTGGTGATTGAACCGTATGTCTGCATAACGATTGAAGACAACGGCTGTGGCATTTCAGAGCAGCGCTTGAAGCATCTCTTTGAACCGTTTTATACAACCAAGGAGAAAGGGACAGGGATTGGGTTATCCGTCTGCAAGAAGCTCATTGAGGAGATGGATGGGAAAATTAACGTTGAATCAATAGAGGGGATAGGGACAAGAGTGGACATTCGACTGGCTGCAGTCACTTCGTCAACATACGTTCAAGGAGCCGGACATGCTTGACACCTGAGCGGGTCAGGCTTTTTAAATTGTCGTGGTCAAATCAGGCTTCGAACCGCAGTAAGTAACCCTCGTCTGCCTGTGACAGTCGGGGTTTTTGTTTGGTTAAAGGGAAGGGAAATTACCAGGATTTCGTGTTTTAATAATGATTCCATAATTCAATTGTGTCGTTCTTTTCAAAACGATATACTGGCATAAAACTGAGGATAAAGAATGAAGAAGGCAGGTGAAGGGGTTTGCATCACCAGATACACGGAACGTACGATAGCTTCCTTGTTATTCTGTCTTATTTAATCGCTGTTACAGCTTCCTATTCTGCTCTCGATTTGGCAGGAAGAGTGACTATGAGCAAGGGGAAACACCGACTCCTCTGGTTAGTCTTTGGTGCAACCTCGATGGGACTAGGAATCTGGTCCATGCATTTTGTCGGTATGCTGGCGCTTACTCTCCCGATAAAGGTTCTCTATGACATAGAGTTAGTGGTTCTTTCGGTTCTCCTAGCTATTTTTGTTTCAAGTATTGCGTTGTTTACTGTAACAAGAGATGAGCTGAGGATAAAGGACCTTGTCATCTCCGGCGTACTGATGGCTGCCGGTATATCGGGGATGCACTATGTCGGGATGGCAGCGATGATCATTGAAATAACCTATGACAGCTGGGTGGTTGTTCTTTCTGTTATCATTGCAGGCACTGCCTCTGTGGCGGCTTTGTGGCTGTTGTTTTATTTTCGTAAAGATCAATCGAAATTTGCCTACTTGTACAAGCTGGGCAGTGCCCTCATTATGGGAGCGGCGATTGCTGGGATGCATTATACCGGAATGGTTGCGGCACATTTCCATGCAAGTGAGCAGATCATGGGTACTATGGATATGCAGATTGAAACGGGCACATTAGCTTATATTATCGTGTTGGCCACCTTTCTGCTGCTCGGGGTTACTTTGGCTGGGGTGTTTATTAATAAACAGTTTTCACAAAAAGATTCCGTCATTCAAGAAAATGAAAGCTGGTATCATTCGCTTTATAAAAATAATGAGTACGGCATTATTTCCTTGGATACGAATGACATCATCATCAATATGAACCCGGCAGTAACCAAGATTTCTGGACTTCGACTGGATGAATACATGAATCAGCATGTTTCCAAGCTTGGGTTGCATATAGCATGGGAGGAAAGAGACAAAGCCAAAAAATTATATAACCAAGTTCAGAGGAATCTCCCTAAAAGCTTTGAAACGGTTTTGCATCATGCAAATGGGAGCAAAGTCGAGCTGAGTGTAATGATCGTACCGGTAGATATTGAAGGAGAAGTAGTAGGGAACCATATTATTATTAAGGATGTAACCGAAGAAAATTCGGCTAAGGAGAAAATCAAGCATTTAGCCTATCACGATGAATTGACTGGATTACCCAACCGAAGAAAGTTCAATCAGATCCTCAGCGAGACGATTGAGAGAAGTGATCACGACTCATCCACATTTGCTGTAATGGTTCTCGATATTGATCGGTTTAAAATGATCAATGATTCCTTGGGGCACACCTATGGAGATATATTTTTACAAGGGGTCAGCAAGAGAATTACGAAAAGCGCAGAAGGGTACAATGCGACCATTGCCAGAATGGGCGGGGACGAATTTACGATCATCTGTGAGACGGAGGCAGACGGTGGGAGAGCGGCTGAATTGGCTGAAGGGATGATTGATGCCCTCAAGCAGCCATTTCATTTAAAAGATAACGACTTCTACATTTCAGCCAGCATTGGCACGGCTATATTTCCCTTACATGGGACAGATGCTGTCGAGTTGCTCAAGAAAGCGGATGCCGCGATGTATGAAGTGAAGAAACAGGGAAAAAACGGACATCTTTTTTACACGCCGGCCCTTGATGTCCAGCTGATAGAGAATATTGAGCTGGAAAGTGATCTTAGAAAAGCCATTGAACGAAATGAACTGGTGGTGTATTACCAGCCGCAATTTCATGCTGAGCACAATAATATGATCGGATTGGAAGCACTCGTCAGATGGAATCATCCTTCCAAAGGGATGATGTCTCCTGGGACGTTTATCCCCATTGCTGAAGAGACAGGTTTGATTTATGAAATTGGTACATGGGTTCTTCGGGAGGCTTGTAGACAGATGAAAAAGTGGCATGACGAAGGAGGACCGCTTATACCGGTGTCTGTGAACCTTTCATCGCATCAATTCCATCAGCCCAACTTGGTGGAGTATATCAAGGACATACTCGAGGAAACGAAGCTGGACCCCAAATATTTGGAGTTGGAGATAACAGAGAGCATGATGATGGATCCGGCCGTATCCATTAGTATACTGGAGGAGCTTAACAAGATCGGAGCCCGGATCAGTTTGGATGACTTCGGAACAGGCTATAGCTCACTCAGTTATTTGAAAAAATTTCCGATTCATAAATTGAAAATTGATCGTTCCTTTATCACGGATATATCAAAAAACAATAACGACAAAGCGATTGTGGCCACTATCATCGCCATGGCCCAGCATCTCAAATTGGACGTAATTGCAGAAGGAATTGAAACAAAGGATCAACTCGACATTCTTACCGAAAACGACTGTATGGAAATTCAAGGGTACTATTTCAGCAGACCATTATCTGCCGATGAAGTGGAAAATGCGTTCTTTGTTCCGTCTAGATTGCAGTAGTTATTTCTCGAATAGTGCTGTGTCAAACAGAAAAAAGGGGGCCATATACAGTCTATTCCCAAGGCCCGACTATCTCTATGAAAATGGATGTCTATATAAGGAGTTTTTAACCAAAGACCTCGTCTCTCCATATGGAGACGAGGTTGAACTCTATCTCACATTTAATCAGCACGCTTGGTTTCCATTCCATTCCCTTTTTCCTTTTCTAATGGTATACAGGCATTATTTATTCCCTAAAAAAACGCACTTTTTTTGATTTCTGGTCCCAATACCCGGCATAATAGAGCTATTACGTTCAGGATGTGATTATACATTGCAAATTATCGTGTTTGACTTGGAAACCACACTTACTCATCAAAAAGACAAGATACCCGAAATTATCGAAATAGGAGCTGCGAAAGTCGTACCGGGGAAAAACGGAGTGGAAGTAGAGACCTTTCAGCGCTATACTTTTCCCGCAATTGAGCGCAGAATTACGGAGCGGACGCGCAAGTTTATCGGTCTGGATAAAGAAAACATGCCGACCTTCATCCCGTTTCGCAAAGCCTTTGCCTCCTTTTTGGAATGGATCGGGGAGGATTCCGATTACTATTTGTGCACGTGGGGAAAAGACGACAAACGGCTGATGATTGAGCACTGCGCCCGCTTCGGTCTTGATTTTTCTTGGCTCTGCAACTATAACGATATCCAGCCTCCGATCAGCATGCTGCTCGCTGACCGCAAGCAGATGAGTTTAAAAGAAGCGATTGATACGGCGGGAATCATCCAGGAGGGGAGACTTCACTCTGCCTTGGTAGATGCGATCCATACTGCCCATCTGCTCATCAAATTCAACAAGACCGTCCACCTTGTTGAAAACACACCAGAAGAGAATTACAGCTTATCCAGCTCGCTTTATATTACGTGCCGTTCGTGCAAAAAGAGTAAATACTATACGGCTTTTGGCAGAAAAAGCAGAAGATGTGCAGCCTGCCTGGAGCAGCGCAAGCAATCGGAGCAAGCGGCAGTAGAAGCTGCAACTGTACAACAAAGCTAATATAAGAAGCAAATGGGAGAGAGCAGAAGGGGGAGCATAATGATTCGAGAATGGCTGCCACCAGAGAGAGAGTCAGTCGTGAAGATGATTGGAGAAGGCATCCTGTGGCGACTGGAAGAAATTGCGGCAATGCTGCAGAACTCTACGGTCTATGTTTATGAGGAAAAAGGACAGATCCGGGCCTGCGCCATGTATGATCTCACGTCTTTCGGAGATGATGGAACAGCCGAAATCCATCTGTATACACATCCAGCCAGCCGTAATCAGGGGATTGGCTCCGCGCTTTTCGACAAGGTCTGGACAGAATTACAGGATAAAAAACCGGCCGCCGTTGCCACCACCTATCGGGTCGATCAACAGCCGTCTACCGATTTTTTTGCCCAACGAGGCTTTCAGCCCATCTGGGGCCATCATTTTATGAAATACATAGGTGAAGCTGGTCCTGAGCCAGTGCTTTCGGTACGAAAGTTTGAGGAAAAAGACCTGGATATGTACATACAGTCGCAAAGTGATGCCTACTATGAGGTGCGAAAAGGAATAGATTTAAAGCCGTACAAGCTGACAGACTACACAGAGAAAACGATGACTTCCTGGAAAACATGGATTTTAAACGACATGCGGGAGGATATTTATTTGTTTTACGATCAGGAGTCGTTTGTAGGCTCGCTGATTTTGACTCCACATGGAGAAGTGTATGATGTGTTTGTAGACCCGGTTCATCAAGGAAAAGGCTTTGGCGAACAGCTCGTTCGTTTTTTCGTCAACCGCACACTGGAAAAAGGGCTGCAGCCGCACCTAATTACAGGTACACATAATCATCCTGCCATCCACTTGTATGAAAAGGCAGGCTTTCAAATTTGTCAGACGACGACAACCGGGAAGCGAGAGCTTGCATAAAGCTGCACGGGTCGCGATAACCCCACAAAAAAATGCCGCGGGCGAATGACCCAAGCGGCATTTTTGTATGTATTCCTTGTTACACTCCGAGCAAGAGCAAGATGATGGAGGTCAAACTAAAGCACACGCTGATCAAGCAGAGAAACGCGACGACTTGCTTAGGATTGAGTCCCATGCGAAGCAATCGGTAATGCACTTGACTGGCATCGGCTTGATAGATTGGCTTCCCTTGCATAAAGCGCTTCGTCACGACAAACAGATTATCGAAGATCGGCACACCGAGAGCCAAAATCGGGATGAACAGGGAGAGCACCGTAGCTTGCTTGAAAGCACCGTCCAGCGCGATGACCGCCAAAATAAAGCCGAGGAAGGTCGCTCCCGCATCCCCCATGAAAATCTTCGCAGGTGGTTTGTTGTAACGCAGATAAGCGAGAGCGACACCGATCAGACTGATCGCCATGATTGCCGAGGTGCTCTGCCCTTTTGCCAGTGCGACGACGAACAGGGTTCCGGCCGAGATTGCTGATAGTCCTCCGGCCAACCCGTCCATGCCATCAGAGAAATTGATGACGGTGGTGACGCCAAAGATCCACAGGATGGTCAAGACGAATTGCAGCCATACAGGGAGCAGAATGTATTCGCCGCTCAGCGGATTGTAAAAGCCGGAAAAGGTGATGCCAGACAGGTAGACGATGACAGCCGCCGATACTTGGACAATCAGCTTAGGCAGCGCGGAGAAATCCTTGCCTTGTGTTTTATACCAATCATCGATCGTTCCGATGACGAGCAGCAGTAATGATCCTGTCAGGACAGCAATTGTTTGCTCAGGTGATTCTTTTGAAAAAAGAACAAACGATGCTGCAAAACCAATGAAAATGGCATAGCTAGCGGTTAACGGGATGGGTTCCCTGTGAATTTTCCGTTCTACGTCTTTGCGAGGCTTGTCCACAAAATCAAGTCGAAATGCCAATTTGCCGAGTGGCGGAATCAACACAAGAACAATAAAAAAGGACAGCAGAAAGGAAATCGCATATGTAATCATAATCATCTCCTAGAATGAGAGAGCTTTTTTCTACAAATCTATTATAGGTAGAATCCCAAATTTTGTCGACTCTTGTTGTCCGACAGGGGAGGTACCAGAAAAAATTGGTACTTATGACATCTGGGGCAAAAAAAATATAATCCCTTTTAGGAGGGATCGAAATGGAATACATGGCATTATGGTTCATCTTGGGCATTATTTTTATGATTACGTTGATCACATCCGGCGTCAGGCTGTGGCAAAAAGCAGTCATAATTTGCTACTATCTCGTGCTTTCCTACATCTTTATTTCGCGAAAAGAAGAGATATACCGCCAGTACCATACGCTGCCTGTTCCGGAAAAGTACTGGGAATCCAATTCGGAGTGGGTCTATTTCATGCTCGATTTTTATTTTCTCCCCTTCCTTTTGATTCTGTTGTTCAACTACTTCCAATGGTTCAGGAAAGCAAAGGGGACGAAGAAAAAATGGTGGATTGCTCTGTCGCTTCTTCCTGCCGGGGCTTTGTACGGGTGCATGGTCATTATTTTCGGGATGTACGGATATCGTCCCTAGGGCATGGATGGAAAGTAACTGATCAAGGTGGTTGCATCATAGTTCGTAAAAAGGCTGTCTGTCGCTACAGATGGCTTTTTTGTTGCCCCTGCAAGCAAGAATACCCTTTGGAGTATTAATTTTCGAAATTTATTATCCATTTACTTAATTTTTATTTATTGTATAATTGCTTACTAATCTTATTTTTGTGATTATTATGGAAAATAAAGGGAGTTGACTAAGCCAAAACAAACGGTATTTTGAAGCTAGCAAGAGGTTTATAGCGCAAAAAAAGAGCTTCTTGCAGCCAGATCAACTGGCAGAAAAATGAACATTTGAAAGGAAACGAAACGATGCTTCAATCTCTTTTACACCGCTTACAAGAGCTTCATCCTGACATGATTGAGATTCGCAGAGACCTGCACATGTATCCCGAGCTGTCCTTTGAAGAGGTGCGAACACCGCAAAAAATCGCCGAGTTTTTGCAAGAGCTGGGTCTGGACGTAAAAACCGGAGTCGGAGGTCGCGGAGTAGTGGCCACGCTCACAGGCGGAAAGCCGGGCAAGACAGTGGCGGTACGCGCCGATTTCGATGCGCTGCCGATTGAGGAACAGACAAATACACCGTATGCCTCGAAAAACCCGGGCGTCATGCATGCCTGTGGTCATGATGCGCATACAGCGATCGTACTGGGGCTAGCCAAGGCTTTCTCGGAAGTACGCGAGCAGCTGCAAGGCAGCATTGTCTTCATTCATCAGCATGCCGAAGAGGTACTGCCTGGCGGAGCGATCCAGATGATTGAGGATGGCTGTCTGGAAGGGGTGGATGCGATCTTTGCCACCCATATGGAGAATGATTATCCTGTCGGCACCGTTGCGTATCGCAGCGGGTACATCATGGCTGCGGCCGACGATTTTTTCATTGATGTGATTGGCGTAGGCGGACATGCCCAGGCTCCACATCAGGCCAGGGATGCACTGGTTGCAGCGGCACAGATCGTTTGCAACCTGCAGCATATCGTCAGCCGGCGTGTTGATCCGTTCAAGACCGCGATCGTTTCCATCGGCTCGCTGCATTCCGGCACAGCCACCAACATTATTAGCGGGGAAGCGAGGATCGAAGGGACGGTTCGGGTGTTTGACGAACAGATTCGCAACAATATTCAGGAAATGATAGAGGATATCATCGCATCAACCTGCAGGGCTGCGGGCGTGAGCTACAAGCTCAATTATGAGCGCGGGCTTCCGGCTACGTGGAATCATCCGATGGAGACAGAGCTTTTGGTTGAGGCCGCCAAACAGGTACTGCCCGCGGAGAATATTGTGGAAATGGATGCCATTATGGGCTCGGAGGATTTTGCCTACTACTTGCAAAAAGTGCCGGGTTCCTATTTCTTTACGGGTTCAGCCAATCCCGAGCTGGGAGAGGTTTATCCATACCACCATCCCAAGTTTGACATTGACGAACGCGCTTTACTGATTGCCTCCAAAACCTTGGCAGCAGCTATACTCCAGTTTTTGCAAGAGACTTGAAATCAAGGGGGAATTGGTTATGAAGAAGTATGCTTTTTCCATAGCAAGTATCTTTCTTGCGGCAAGTATGATGATGGCAGGCTGTACGGGCAGCAGCGTCCAGCAGGGACAAGCAGAGACGACATCTGATCAGGGAACCGAACAAGCGGCCAAAGGAGGAAAGCAAGTATTACGGCTGAATTTTCATACCGAACCGCCTACGGCTGACCCGGGGATCGCGGACGACAATACGTCCAGCGTCGTGCTGCGGGCTACGTTTGATGGCTTGACACGGCTTGACCCAGATGGGAAGCAAAGCCCTTCTGTCGCCGAGACCATCGATGTGTCACCTGACCTGAAAACCTACACATTCCATCTGCGCGACAGCAAGTGGAGCAATGGAGATCCTGTAACGGCGCACGATTTCGAGTTCGCCTGGAAACGGGTGCTGAATCCGGAAACGGCTTCTACGATGGCCTATGAAATGTACGTGATCAAAGGGGCAGAGGCGTATAATAAAGGGAATGGCAAAGCAGAGGATGTCGGCATCAAGGCGACAGATGACAAGACACTGGTCGTTGAGATGGAAAATCCATCCCCGTATTTCCTGGAGCTGACCTCTCTCTATACGTTTTATCCGTTGAACAAGAAAGCGGTTGAAGCGAACAAGAACTGGGCGACGGAGGCTGCCACACATATCGGAAACGGTGCTTTCAAAATGGATGTTTGGCAGCACAAAAGCAAAATGACGCTGTCCAAAAACGGGGAGTATTGGGACAAGGACAAGGTGCAGATTGATAGAATCGAGTTTTCCATGGTGGAGGACGAGAGCACCGAGTTGTCCATGTTTGAAAACGATGATCTCGATTGGGTCGGCTCACCGATGAGCCAGCTGCCTGTGGATGCGATTGGACCGCTCAAGGAGAGCGGCCGCTTGCAAATCCAGCCGATTGCGGCTACCTATATGCTCAAATTCAATACGAACCAGGCTCCATTCCAAAATGCGAAAATTCGCAAAGCGTTCGCCTATGCCATCAATCGTCAGACGATTGTGGACAATGTACTGCAAGCAAATCAGGAGCCTGCGACAGGGATTGTTCCGGGTGTGATGCCCTTGAACAGGGACGGATATTTTAAAGACAACGATGCAGAGAATGCCAAGAAGCTGCTGGATGAAGGAATGAAGGAGCTGGGGATTACCGAGCTGCCCAAGATCACCTTCTCCCTCAACTCCTCGCAAACCAACAAGACTATTGCCGAAGCGATGCAGGATCAATGGAAGAAAGTGCTGGGCGTTGATGTGAAGCTGGAGCTGCAGGAATGGAAGGTATATCTGGACACGATGCGCTACGGCAAGTATCAGTTGGGACGGATGACCTGGTCTGCTACATACAAGGATCCTGTTACTTTCTTGAATATTTTTAAAGACAAAACAGGAGAAAACAATGAAACCGGCTGGGAGAACCCGCGATTCAAGGAATTGATTGAAGCCTCCGGCAAGGAAGCGGACAATGATAAACGCCTCGGCATGCTGGCTGAAGCAGAGCAGATTTTGATGGACGAAATGCCGATTGCACCGGTTTATTTCAACGCTCATTCCTGGATGACCAATCCCAAAGTCAAGGGTGCCTTGCCAGACGGATTGGGGAACATCGACTTCAAGTGGGCAACGATTGAATAAAGAACGGAGTTAGCGAAATGATGATTCACTCCACAGTGGAGCAGTTCAAACAGCTCGATCGACGTATCAGTCACTACCAGGATATCGTCAGCCTGATCAACTGGGACGCGGCTGTCACCGCACCGCGAAAGGGAATACCGCTCATGGCGGAAGCAAAAGGTACGCTGGCAGCCGAGCTGTTCCAGCTGACGACATCCGAGCAAATGAAAAACTGTCTGGAAGCGTTGAGTGACCCCCTTGTATGGGAGCAGCTTGATGCGCTAACGCAGGCCACCATTCGCCAATATCGGCGGCGAATGGACAAAACGGCAGCGGTCCCCGTAAAGCTGTATGAACAGTACGTGGTTCATGCCGCCAAGACGCAATTGATCTGGGAGGAAGCGAAGGAGAAGAATTCCTTTGCGCTGTACCACCCGGCTTTGGCAAGAATGGTTGAGCTGGCCATAGAATTGGGGCAAGCGTATGAGGTAGGAGACCATCCATATGACGGTTTTCTCGATCAATACGAGCCGGGCCTGACGGTGAAAGCGTTGGACCCGCTATTTTCACGGTTGCAAAGCGCTACGGGCGAACTGCTGGGGCGGATCGGGCAGGCTCGGAAAAGCTTTGCTGAAGACGTTTTTTTGCAAAGTTATCCGGTCGCCAGGCAACGGGAGCTGATCCGTGTGCTATTGACCAAGCTCGGATACGATTGGGATGCCGGTCGGGTGGATGAGAGCGCCCATGCGTTTGCCGCTGCGATGAACACGGGTGATGTACGCGTAGCGGTACGGATTGTGGAGCATGATTTGCGCCGGGCGATTTTTAGCACGATCCATGAATGCGGCCATGCTTTTTATGAGTTGGGGATTGATCCGGCATTGGAAGGTTCTGTTTTGCGGGGAACAGCCTCGATGGCTATCGATGAGTCGCAGTCGCGCTACTGGGAAAATTTCATCGGGCGCAGCCCGGAATTCTGGCATTTCTTCCTGCGAGAGGTGAAGAAGCTGTTTGGCAGCCAGCTTGAAGCACTGACACCGGAAGACGTGTACAATTCGATTAATCAGGTTCAGCCTGGAGCAATTCGCGTCGGCTCTGATGAGGTGACGTACAACCTGCACATCATCGTCCGCTATGAACTGGAAAAAGCGCTGTTAACAGGGGAGATCACGGTAAAGGAGCTGCCTGGGTTGTGGAACGAGCAGATGCAGAGCCATTTGGGCGTCACACCCGAGACGGATGCGCAAGGTGTTTTGCAGGATAGTCACTGGGCCTGCGGAGAATTCGGTTACTTCCCCTCCTATGCTCTTGGTAACATGTATGCAGCACAGTTTCATCATACATTGAAGCAGCAAAAGCCAAAGCTAGGGGAAGGGATAAAGCAAGGCGATTTCGGTTCAATTCGTGAGTGGTTCGCACAGAATGTTCATCGCCACGGCAGACTGTACACGCCATCTGAAATCATTGAGCGCGTCACAGGAGAAGCGTTGAATACAGAGTATTTGATTCGTTATTTGGAACAGAAGTATACAGGAATCTATCAAATGTAGCGCTTAGCCGCCATGACAGCCTGATGGGGGCGGGTAGGAAGGGGATAAGCCATGAAAATCACAAAAGTGACTCTGCAAACAAGCAAACTGGAAGAAATGGTTTATTTTTATCATCACAGCTTGCAGATGTCTCTCATGGAAAGGACAACTCACTCGTTTGCCGTCTCTGCAGGGCGTACGATTCTGGCATTTGAGCAGACGGAGGAAAAGCCCTTTTACCACTTTGCCCTGGGGGTTGCCGAGGCTGCATTTGATCGCTATGCCGCACGGATCAAGGAAGTGGCCCCGATCCTGACGAGCAAAGAGGGAGAAGAGATCATGCGCTCGTATATGTGGAAGGGAAGGCAGCTTTATTTTGAAGATCCGGAGAAAAACATTCTGGAGATTCTCTCCTTTCCTTCCGAGACAGGGAAGGAGTGGCTGGGTGTCCAGGAGGTAGGAATACCTGTGCCTGATATTGCGCAATTTGCGAGCGGACTTTCACCGCTGGAGACCGAATTTTCCGCTGAATCCGATTCCTTTTGCTTTTATGGGGATCAGGAGGGGGTGTTCGTGCTCGTCAAAGAAAAACGCCCGTGGTATCCGACAGATCGAGCCGCCTCAATCAATCCGATCAGCATCGAGCTCGCCCATCCCTCGGGCTTTGTAAGCGATTTTGCGAAGCAGAACCTCCCTTATCATGTTGTCTCTGTTAGCAAGTAGAATACATCAAGTTATATGCAGTGATGACAAGCTGAAGCTCCCTGGCGGGCTTCAGCTTTTTTAACGCCGTAACGGATTATGTAGGGAAAGGAGTTGTGCACCGATAGAAAAACCCAATATAATAAAAGGAAACATACTTAAAAGCACAAGAAAACAACAAAAAGCATTCGTTGAAAGCGAAAAGCGTACAGGCAAGTTCAACGCAGAAAGCCGTTGTTGTCCTGATAAGTCCAGAAATAGAGAGAGTGTGTGCAGAAAGAACAGGGGATTTCCCGGGACAAACGGCAATAGGGAGGGAAGAGCATGAAAGTAGATTATCACGTACATCTGGAGGAAGGTCCGTATTCATTGCGGTGGTGGAGTCGTACAGCCGAGGCTCTGCTCCACTTTCGTGAGCCAGCGCAGGACAGGCACACACGGGAGTGGATGGAGGAGCTGGCGTCATGGATGCATGAGAGGATTAACCGTGGTGCGTATTCCCATGAGTGGCTCGATCTGTACCGTGTGCGCGCCAAAAAACTGGGCCTCTCTCATGTGGGAATCGTCGATCATCTATACCGTTTTAAAGAGTTCAAGCCTTATTTTGAGCACCATATGCACCTTAAAGACGGTGATCTCGGACGCTTGCAGCGCATCTGGCTGGATCAAGTCTGCACGAATTCGATTGATGAGTTCGTCGGGTTTATTCAGGAGCAGCAACCGATTTGGGAGGCAGATGGTATTGCGCTCAAACTCGGAATCGAAGCCGATTATTTTTCGGGCGGGGAAGCTGTACTCGCTCCCATGATTAAGAGCTATCCGTGGGATCATGTCATCGGTTCGGTTCATTTTGTAAACGGTTGGGGCTTTGACAATCCAGAGACGCAGGAGAGGTTTAGGGAGGCAGACTTGCTCTCGCTTTATCAGCAGCAGTTTCAAGTGGTAGAAGAAGCGATTGCATCCGGATTGTTCAATATAGTGGCTCATCTGGACAATTTGAAAGTATTCGGATACCGTCCGCCGGAAGAGGAATTGCTCCCGTACTACCACCGTATTGCCGAGCTTTTACAGAAACATGGGGCAGCGACGGAAATCAATACGGGATTGTACTATCGCTATCCTGTCAAAGAAATGTGCCCTAGCTACAGCTTTCTGCAGATACTTCGGGAGTATGGAGTGCCGATCACCACTTCCTCCGACTCTCATTTTCCAGATCATTTGGGCAGCTATCTGGATGAAGCACGGCAAATGTTGATTCGTGCAGGGTATCGGCAAATCGTCACTTTTGATAAGCGCATACGGCAAACAGTCGAGCTTTTGGACGAAAACTAGAAATTGGTTTATGAAAAAATAAACTGTTGAGTCTGTCAGATACAGATCCAGCAGTTTTTTTGCGTCTCTAGAAAAACTGTATTTTACGGACTGTCGGAGATGCTCGTGAGGAAACATAAGCGATGTACCCCTTTATCTCACAAATACACAGGGAGGAATCTGCGATGAACTACGTTTTGTCCTTGATTCCGCTGATGCTGATGCTGACGCTTCCGCCCCAGCAAACCGTCGATGCTGCCAGAGCGGAACAAGCGTATCGAAACAACTGTATGATTTGTCACGGACAGGGTTTGGAAGGAGGATTCGGCCCTGCACTTCTGCACGTCGGCTCCCGTAAAACGAAAGAGCAGATTGCCCAGCAAATTAGGTATGGCGGCGCCATCATGCCGGCTTTTGGCAGCCAATTGGATACGAGGACCATCGATGCGCTTGCCGAATGGCTGTCTCTGAAAAAGTGAGGGAAACCCTTTGAGGACTCTGCACATATTCTTAGGAAAGATAGGCAGTAGTCGCTTGGGAAAGGGGATAAAAAAGATGGACGGATCTCTTGAACAACGGCTTCCCGTTTCGTTTCCCGAATGGGAGTTTCGGGCAAGAGCGGTTTTGCCAGACGGGCCATTCGGCTATATTGCCGGTGGAGCAGGCGCAGAGGATACGATTCGAATGAACAGCGAAGCGTTTCGAAACTGGAGGCTTCAGCCGCGTTTCCTGCGGGACGTATCCAAGCGTGATAAAAGAGTTACCTTGCTCGGCGAGACGTATCCTGCTCCTGTTTTGCTCGCCCCGATCAGCATTCAAGGCATTGCCCATCCAACGGCCGAGCTGGCATCCGCACGAGCTGCTGCCGGGTTAGGAGTTCCATTTATCCTCAGTACAGTCTCCTCCAAGCCGCTTGAAGAAGTTGCTGCTGTGATGGGAAAAGCGCCTCGCTGGTTTCAGCTATTTTGGCCGAGTGATCCTGATGTGGCTGCCAGCCTGGTTCGCCGGGCAGAAGCCGCTGGATACTCTGCAATTGTGGTTACTGTTGACTTGCCACTGTACGGCTGGCGGGAGAGAGACGTGCGAAATGCCTACAATCCTTTCCTGGCTGGAGAAGGGATTGCTAATTTTGTGACAGACCCGGCTTTTCGCTCGAAGCTGAAAAAACCGCCGGAGGAAGACTGGAAAGCAGCGATCGCCTTGTTCGGGAGCATGTTTTTTCACCCAAGCTTGACATGGGAGGACTTGCCGATATTACGTCGCTATACCAGGTTACCGATCCTCCTCAAGGGGATTCTGCACCCGCGCGATGCGGAATTGGCTTTGCAGAATAACGTGGATGGCATCATCGTCTCCAATCACGGAGGCAGGCAAGTGGACGGAGAAGTAGCTGCACTGGATGCTTTGCTGGATGTCCTCGACATCGTACGTGGACGGATCCCGGTCCTCATGGATAGCGGTATACGTGGAGGCTCCGATGTCATCAAGGCTATCTCGGTCGGGGCGTCGGCAATCCTGTTCGGCCGCCCTTATATTTATGGATTGGCCGTGGCGGGTGAAATGGGGGTTAGACGGGTCATCCAGAATTTACTTACGGATTTGGATCTGACGATGGCAAACTGCGGGATGAGATCCATCGCTGAAATGAACCGTTCTTTTCTAATCAGACGGTAAACCAGGTACTCCTCCAGGCGTATGCACATAGGCTATATATCGAATGTTAAAACGGAGGGAAGGCCTTGGAAGATCGCAATTATCAGCAGACGGCGTCGTTTGAGCATCAATTTTGGCTGCAAGTTTTCGGGGATCACGCCCGGATGATCTATAATGCGTTGCCACGGCAAGCGGAGACGGACAGTCAGCGGGCTTTCTATTTCATTTCCGCCTATGACCGTTTATTGATGCAAGCACGCAAAGGGTTGAGCGGTAATCAACTGCAATTGGTAAATCAGCAGGCGTATGCTTTGACGCAGGAGCTGTCGGAAGTAACAGACGTTCAATAACCATCGTGCAATCCGGCTCGCCCGCGCTTGCAATCATAACAGAATCCTGGTGCGGGGATATTTTGGGAAACGAAAGGAATAAATTTGATCCAAAATAAAACAATAACATTGGGTACGCAATACAACAGAGGGTGAAAAACTCATGCTAAGAAAGAAGTACTGGATCGCATTTCTTATCGTTTCCTTTGTTTTGCTGATCAATTTGGGGTTCACGTACGCAAAGCAAAAACAAGCAGAAGCCATAAGCGAACGCCTATCTGCCGACACAGAGCAAAACGTTGGCGAAAACGAACCCGCTTACGATCTTTGGGGGCGGACCATCACCAAAAAAGAAGCAGAAGAGTTAAAGAAGACGGAACAAGGGCGGGCCATGCTGTCGCCGCAAAACGGCGCGATAAAAATGGACCAAGCGCTGATTGACTTGGGGAAAAAAGCGTTTTATGAAGAAACGTTCGGCAATGAAGTGTTTATCACTGACATCATGGGAGCTTTTAACGGCCCTATTACGCTTGCCAACGTGAAAAAGGCGATTGGGGAGCTGAATGGACAGGGGACAAGCAATCTGCAGGTGGAACTGGAGAAGACCGTAACCATCGGGGGTAAAACCTTCAAAAAAGGGACGAAGATCGACACCGGATTAGATGTTCCAAAAGGATGGAATCAAATCCTGGGAATGCCGCTCAAGCAATCACAAGGAACATGGAAAGCAGGCATATCCTGTGCCGCTTGTCACGCGACGGTGGACCGTGACACCAAACAGATTATTGAAGGTGCGCCAAACGTTGACTTGAACGCAGGCCTGTTTATAGCCATGGCGACCAATTCGGCGGCTTACTTTGCACACACGGATATAGAGTCACTGCAAAAGTACATGAAAAATCTGGATCGGACGGTTGAGACCAGCGATGGGAAAAGGGCCGCGTTGCCTGATCCTAAAGCGTTGGAAGACGCAGTTGATGCAAACGCTCTGAAATGGCCAAAAGGGAATTTTGATTCTACGATTGACATGAAAAGCAATCCGGCACAAATTCCCGATTCGTTTACCCTTGGGGATTTTCCGTACGGCTGGAGCGGACATGCTATGGCTGGACCATTTAAGGGCTTAAGTACCTTTAACAACAATGTGCATGCGCAAAATTCGGATTCTCTGACCCAATCGGAAGTCAGCCGCGAGCTGTTCGGCATCGACAAGGAAGTGTATATCGGAACAATTCTTCAAAATGCTGCGAGCCCTACATACCGCTTTTCGACGGAAATGGGAATTAAGCCATCAGAGTTTTTTGCTAAAGTGGACCCGACGCCTGGAACGCCAGGAGTAAACCAGGTCATTTTGCCGCCTTCGTTTCCGAAAGCGACGCTGATTGCCCCGGATGGGCTGATCGTGAGCTCTCCCGGAACGAAGGTCAATGAACAAAACAATGCCATGTCCGTTTGGCAAAACAGGCTCGTGCCGCCTAAACCGCCGATAACGGCCAATGCGTCGACACTAGATTTGGGCCGGGACGTATTTCAACGGGCGTCGTGTATCAAGTGTCACGCTGGCGATTTTTATACCAACAATCGGATTGTCCCAGCACCGGAAATCGGAACCGATCCGTCCCGGGCACAAGCCCTGAAGGTGACGGAAAAAATCTGGGGAGAAGCAACGATCTTCTCGCCGGATACTCCGGTGCCCGTACCTCCAGACGCCAAAGTATTGAAGGTTCCTACAGACATGCTAGATCCCGAGCAAATCAAATTGGCATTCGCCAAAGGGGATTCTCCCGGCGGATACAAGACACCCAGTTTGATCGGATTGTATTGGACAGCCCCTTACCTGCATGACGGCGGGGTAATCGTAGGGGCAGACGCCAAAAAACAGCTCGGATTTCCAGGAACCTTGGACAAAGGCATCCAGCCTGATCCTGCAAATAGCTTGCGGGCGCTCGTAGACAAGAAGCTGAGGGAAAAGGTGATTGCCGCCAACCGATCGGCCAACCTGCAACAGGTCCACGTACAGGGAATTGGCCATGAATACTGGGTGGACGGGACCACAGGATTTTCTCCCAAGGAACAAGAGGCATTGATCAAGTATTTGCTTTTATTAAAGTAAACAAGGGAGTCGATGTTCAAGAACTGAGCATCGACTTTTTTTACCAGTAGATTTTAAATTCAAAAAATTCAATAAATAATGCAGGAATTTCGTTTTTGAGCTTGAATATACATATTGCAGAATGACAAAAGTACAGATCATGAGCATTTGTAACAGAGAGGTGTATTCCTATTCTTCCAGATGAGAGAAAAATGTTGATCAAAATTGCCCACTATTATTACAAGCAAGGGCTGACGCAGGATGAGATTGCGAAAAAATTGTCCATTTCTAGACAAAAAGTGAATCGGCTTTCGCAACGGCTGATCGAAGAAGGGATTGTCAAAATTGAAATTGTGGAAGATGGCGAGTTATGTATTGAGCTTGAAAACAAACTGGAAAATACATTTGAACTGAAACAAGCCATCGTCGTTCCAATAGAAAACAATGAGTTTTCGCTGGAGCGATTAGGAAAAGCAGGAGCCAACTATATTAACAATCTGATTCAGACAGACACCATCATAGGTGTTTCGTGGGGGAAGACTTTATCTTCTGTCGCTAAACATCTTGTCCCTAATCATTCCGCTGAAAATGTTTCTGTAATTCAGTTAGTCGGTGGATTAAACTCTGCTGATCGTTCTAGCAAAGCCGATGAAATTACGAGAAGTTTTGCAAGCCAACTGGGTGGCACACCCTATTTGATGTATGCACCCGCTGTCGTCAAAAACAAGGAAATGAAAGACGGACTCATGTCCGAACAATCCATCCAACAAGTATTTGCGATGATACAAAAATGTCATGTGGCTATGGTAGGGATTGGTGAACTGGATGAACAAGCAACGCTTTTTAAAGAAAATTATTTGGAGCTGCAAGATTTGAATTCGCTGCAACAACTTGGCTGTGTTGGAGATATTTGCTCCAGATTTTTTAATCTCGAAGGCGAAATCAAGATCACTCCTCAGTACGAGCGTGTCATTGGCATTAGTCCCGAAGAGTTGAAAAAAATACCTTTGGTCATCGGAATAGCAGGAGGGGATAAAAAAGTAGATGCCATTGTCGGTGCTTTGAGAAGCGGGTATCTGGATGTTTTCATTACGGACGATCATATGGCTGCCAAATTACTCGAATCTTTTTGAGTGGGGATGTTCAAAAAGTCCGGGAAACATAGCTGTCGAATTTCCGCGTTGCGTTGCCCCTCCGCTGCTCACGTAGACTCACCTACGCTCCGCTGCTCGGGCCTGCCGCGCCTTGAACTTCTCGGCTCTGTTTGTACCCTCTCATCGGGGTATCGAAACATCCTCCTTCTTGAACAGGATCAAATAGACAGGGGGGAAGGTGAGGTTATTGCTTCGAGAATATTTGCTGGGAATTGACGCTGGTACGAGCAGACTGAAAGCAGTGTTGTTTGATGTACATGGCAAAGAAGTTGCGGCAATCGGTAAAGAGAACCAAATCATCGGAAAAAACGGCAATTGGGTTGAGCAAGATATGAATCAACTGTGGTTCACACTTGCCTCAATGATTCGAACGCTCCTGAAGAACCAGCATGTGGACCCCTCGCAAATCAAGGGGATCGGAATCACCGGTCAAGGAGAAGGGTGCTGGTTAGCGGATCAGAATGGCCGACCCGTGCGTCCCGCAATCCTATGGTCAGATGGAAGGGCTGTCCGAATGATAGCGGAAATCAAGGAAAATACGGAAATACGCAATACGATCAAGCAAATTACAGGCTCTTTTCCGTATGCGGGAGCAACCTCAATCCTTCTCAAATGGCTTAAGGATCATCAGCCAGAGGTATTCAAACAAGCCCATTACTGCTTCTTTTGCAAGGACTGGTTGAGGTTCAAGCTAACAGGCAACGCCAATCTGGAGCTAACGGACGCATCTGCATCGCTAGTGGATCTAAAAAAGCGGACCATTTCAGCTTCATTGTTTCACATGCTGGACATTCCGGAAGCGATCGGGCTTTTTCCAAATGTTCTAAAGCCTCATGAGCTGGCAGGGTACATAACACCAGAAGCTGCTCTGGAGACAGGACTGCAGGCAGGGACACCAGTTTGTGCGGGGATGATCGATATTGCGGCAAATACAGTGGGCACCGGAACCATTCAGCCTCATGATATTTCTACGATTCTAGGCACCACTTGCAGCAATCAAATTGTCGCAGACCATGCGGAGTGTTTCAGCATGGAGGGAGCCGGGACCCAATGCTACATTGATGATCACTTATACCTGCATATCGTTGCTTCCATGTCGGGTACGCCTAATCTGGATTGGTTTATTCGAAATTATTGCCAGGAAGAACGGAATGAAGCCATGCAAAAAAGGATGGATATCTTTCGTTTACTTGAGAATGAGATCAAAGCGATCCCCCCAGGTTCAGGAGGAGTGATTTATCATCCGTACATTAGTCCTTCCGGTGAAAGGGCGCCCATGAACAATCCAAACGCAAAAGCCCAATTTTTCGGGATCTCTTCCCAAACAACGAAGCATCATATGCTCAGAGCGATCTATGAAGGAGTCGCGCTATCTATCAAAGATTGTCTAACAGAGGTGAAAACGAAGCGGAAAATCATCCTTGCAGGAGGTGGTGCCAAAAGCGCAGTCTGGTCGCAAATGATAGCCGATTGTACCGGAACATCAGTAAGCGTTTTACAAGGGAACGAGCATACGGCAAAGGGAGCAGCCTTGGCGGCAGGTGTGTGTATCGGAATATACCCTGATTTTAGGCAGGCAGCCTGCCAAACAGTGCGCGAACAACAAGTATTTTATCCCGACCCCCAAAATGCTGCACGATACGATGAGATGTACAGCGTGTATACACAGGTAAGAACAGCAAATGCTGCTGCATGGGATTTGCGCAGCAAGATTCAATGGTAACGGGAGGAGAATGAGATTGGAAGCTCTTGTCACAGCAGAATTGGATCTCTCTTTACTAGAACAATTGAAGGAATGTTGCGAAGTCACCATGGCCGGTTGGGCTGAAAATTTGCAACTGTTACCTGAAAATGAACTGATCGAATTGTTGAAAGGCAAACAGATCGTAATCACTAGCTACGATGAAGTCACCAAAAGAGTGATTGATGCATGCGAAGATTTAAGGCTAATCGCTTGTACGCGATCAAGCCCGGTAAACATCGATATCGAAGCCGCAACACTGCGTGAAATACCTGTCATCTACACCCCCGGAAGAAATGCGGATTGTGCTGCAGAGTATACGATCGGGATGATGCTCGGTATCGCCAGGAACATTCCGATGGCCTATAAAAGCTTGAAAGAAGGCCATTTTGTTTCGGAGCAGCAGACAGAAAAGATCACAAAAGAAGGGCTAAAAGAAGATGTGACCTGGGCACTCAGTGCCGAAAGCCCGTATGTCCTCTTCAAAGGATTCCGCTTAAAAGGGAAAACGCTCGGTTTGATTGGGCTTGGAAGCATTGGCAAAAAGGTGGCAACCCTTGCCAAAGCATTTGGCATGAACATTTGCGTGTTCGATCCGTATGTTCCCCAGAAAGAGATGGAAGACGTCGATGCGAAAAAGGTAGAGCTGGAAACATTGCTGCGAGAATCCGACTTTATCAGTTGCCATGCTAAGGTAACCAGGGAAACAACGAGATTGATCGGTGAGCAGGAATTCAGAATGATGAAGCCAACGGCCTATTTCATCAATACATCCAGAGGAGCCATTATGGACGAGCGGGCTTTAATTCACGCGCTGAAAACCAAAACGATCGCCGGTGCGGCCCTGGATGTGTTTGAATCAGAACCATTGTCTATAGAACACCCCTTTATCCAAGAACTGGATAATATTGTCGTTACCCCTCATCTTGGTGGCGCCACATACGATGCGATCACTAACCATACAACAATCATCATCGAAGAAATCAGAAGATTTGTAGCAGGTGAAAAATTGCTGTTTCAAATTAATCCATTCGGGGAGGATGCAAAATGAATAAAAACTGGAGTTTTGAAACGAAGGCTGTTCACGTAGGTTCAGAGCCAGATCCGCACACAGGGGCTGTTGTAAAACCAATCTATCAAACGTCAACGTATGTGTTTAAAAACACCGAAGAAGCGGAGAAAATTTTTTCAGGAGAATCGTTTGGCTATATTTATGGGAGAACCCAGAATCCGACGCAATCCGAATTGGAGGAAAAGATTGCCGCTTTGGAAGGAGGAGAAGCGTGCAAGACGTTTGCGTCAGGAATGGCCGCCATTACAGCTGCGACAATGGCGATCCTCAAAGCAGGCGATCATGTGATTTGCGATGATGTGGTATACGGAGGCACATATGGACTGCTTACAAAAATATTTCCACGGTATGGAATAGAGGTCACCTTTATAGACACTTCCGATATAAAAAATATCGAAAATGCACTGAAACCAAACACAAAGCTGGTTTACGTTGAGACGCCGGCCAATCCGACGTTGAAAATCATCCACATCAAGGAAGTGGCGGATTTCTGCAAGAGCAACCGCTTGCGCTTCGTCGTTGACAACACCTTCATGACCCCTTATTTCCAGCGTCCTTTGGAATTAGGAGCTGATATTGTTGTCCACAGTGCAACCAAATATATGGGCGGTCATGGTGATTTGCTCGCAGGCGCCGTGATCGGATCAGAAAATTTTGTTCATGAAGAACTGCATGATCCTGCATCGAAATTGGGCGGAGGCATTTCTCCATTTACTTGTTTTCTCATCAAAAGAGGATTGCAGACTCTGCCATTACGGATGGAGAAACATAACTCGAATGCAATGAAGGTCGCTGACTATCTGAAAAATAATCCGAAAATTAGGAATGTTGTGTATCCTGGTCTACCGGACTTTCCGCAGCATGCGTTGGCCAAAGAACAAATGTCTGGTTTTGGCGGCTTGATTTCTTTTGAGGTAGAGGGGGGATTGAAACAAGCCCGTCAATTTTGCGACAGCTTGAATATGATCGGATTTGCTGTCAGCCTGGGTGATGTAGGGACTTTAGTACAGCTTCCGGCCTTAATGACACATCGATCGGTATCAGCAGAGGATAAAAAAGAAAGCGGAATCTCTGATGGTTTACTAAGACTTTCTGTTGGTTTGGAAAATGAGATTGATATTATCGCTGATATAGAGCAAGCGTTAGAAAAAGTAAAATAGGGGGCAGCGATGTGATGAACAACTTGATTTCGGTTGGCATATGGGCGTTTGGTTCAATTCCCGACCGGTTCTGCGAAAAGGGCTATCAGGAAAAGAAGTCCTTTGCCGAAAAAGTGAACGCAGCTTCCAAAGTAAAAGGTTTGGATGGCGTTGAGATTCACTATAACGGAGATATCAACAAAAACAATGCCTACGAAGCGAAACAAATAATAGAAGCTTCAGGTTTAAAAGTATCCGCAATCAATTGTGAAATTTTCGGCGACAGTATGTTTAAAAAAGGCGCTTTAACTTCAAGGAACAATGAGATTCGCCAAAAAGCGGTCGATTTGATTAAAGAAGCAAGCGAAATAACGGAATTCTTTGGAGCAAGTTTGGTGAATATTTGGCCGGGAGCAGAAGGTCATGATTACCCGTTTCAGGTCAACTACTTTCAGCAATGGGATGTGTTAATCGAATCGATCAATGAGTTTATCGTTACAAAGCCGGATGTGAGGTTTTCCCTGGAGTACAAATTAAGGGAACCGAGAGTGCGGTCAACCATCAGTACAGCAGGTACTGCGCTTGTAGTTGTAAAAGAATTAAACCATGAGAATCTTGGAGTTACTATTGACTTTGGGCATTCATTGCAAGCAAGGGAAAACCCGGCTGAAGCGGTCACTCTGCTGCAAAGATACGGAAAGTTGTTTCATGTACATGTAAATGATAACAGCAGAGATTGGGATGATGATTTGATTGTTAATTCTTATCATATATGGGAAACATTAGAATTTATTTACTATTTAAAAAAAGCGAACTACACAGGATGGATCAGTTTAGATGTAGCGCCAGCCCGTGAAAATCAAATCGATGCTGTCGAATATTGCATTGAAAGCATCAAAAACATGTCTGCTCTGATAGAAGAAATCGATACAGAAGAGCTCCATCAGGCACTTTATGACATGGATGCCGTTAAGGCTCACCGCTTTATTTCAAGCAAACTGTTTCGATGATTTCGAGGAAGGAGATGATCAGAAACATGTACGTTATGGATTTAACAGGAAAAGTGGCAATTGTCACAGGAGGAACGAAAGGTATTGGGAAGGCGATTGTTCAAGCTTTCATTGACTGTGGGGCCAGGGTAGCTGTCGCAGCCAGAAATATTGACGCAGCAGAGAAGCTGGCAAATGAGATCGGGGGTGAGCGGGCAATAGCGGTCAAAGTGGATGTATCAAGAAGTGATGACGTGATACAGATGTTCGATCATGTGCAAGACACTTACGGCAGATTAGACATTCTTGTCAATAACGCAGGTGTTTCGACAATGGATTTTGTTGAGAACATGAAAGAAGAACACTGGGATAAGGTGATGGACATTAACGCAAAAGGTAGCTTTTTGTGCAGCAAGCTAGCCGCTCAGGTCATGAAAAAACAAGCTGAGGGCGGAAAAATCATAAATATTTCATCACAAGCTGGCAAGAATGGCTATGTGTGTATGGGCAGTTATGTTGCTTCAAAACATGCTGTTTTAGGTTTGACGAAAGTGATGGCGCTGGAACTGGCCAAGCATCGAATCAACGTAAACGCCGTTTGTCCCGGCATTGTAGAAACGGATATGAAAAAAACAGAAAGGGTATGGGGAGGTGACTTAAGGGGAATTGGAGCCAAAGCGGTTGAAGAGGAGGATTGCTCGCAGGTACCGCTTGGGCGAACTGCTCAACCGGAAGATATTGCAAATGTTGTGGTGTTTTTAGCATCCAAGTACGCTGATTACATGACCGGGCAAAGCATTAATGTTACTGGCGGTATGACAATGAATTAATTCATTTATAAAAAGGGGATGAATGTATGTCGGGTCCAAAAGTGGGTAATTCAATGGCGCTGCTTCCTTTATTGCTGTTTTTGGTCTTGTTTATTGGCACTGGAATCCTCACAAAAGATATTTCAAATATGCCCCTCGTCGTTGCTGCCATGATTGCCGCTTTTGCCGCTCTTTTGATGAATAGAAAAGAATCTTTTGTGAAAAAAGTTGATATCTTTTGCGTTGGCGCCGGTCATCCGAATATCATTCTGATGTGTTTGATTTTCCTGTTAGCCGGCGCCTTTGCCGCCGTTGCCAAGGGGATGGGCGGAGTTGATTCAACAGTGAATCTCGGTTTGTCGCTTCTGCCGCAAAACCTTTTGATCGTGGGGGTATTCGTGATCGGGTGTTTCATATCACTTGCGATGGGGACTTCCATGGGGACTGTCGTTGCTTTGGCTCCCATTGCCATCGGTATTTCCGAGCAAACGAACATTCCAGTCGCTTTATCTTTGGGCGCAGTCATCGGCGGTGCGATGTTTGGCGACAATTTGTCGATGATTTCGGACACCACAATTGCCGCTGTCAGAACCCAAGGGACAGAGATGAAAGAGAAGTTTAAAATGAATTTTTTAATGGTTTTGCCGGCAGCTATTCTCACCGCGATTATTCTGGGCATGATAACCGTAGTGAATAATGGTTCCTTGGGCGGCGAACATCCCTATTCATTGATAAAAGTTATTCCGTACTTTGCAGTAATCATAGTTGCTCTTATGGGAGTTAATGTGATTAATGTGTTGGCAGGAGGAACTATTTTTGCGGGCATCATCGGATTGATGGACGGATCGTTTAATCTTTTAGGGCTGTTGAAACTGGTTGCAAGCGGGATGATCGGAATGGAAGATATCGCGATTATTGGATTGATTATCGGCGGAATGGTCGAGCTTATTAAGCATAACGGCGGAATCGATTACTTGTTGCATTCGATAACGGGTAAAATAAAAACAAAAAAGGGTGCTGAATTTGCGATTTCCGGTCTTGTAAGCGCAATTAATGTAGGCCTTGCCAATAATACGATTTCGATTCTCACGGCTGGTCCGTTGGCAAAAAACATTATTGATGAATACGGGATTGACCCGCGAAGATCTGCCAGTTTACTGGATATTTTCTCTTGTTGTGTTCAAGGTATTCTGCCGTACGGCGGACAGCTGTTAGTCGCAGCCGGTCTGGCTTCGATATCACCGGTTGCCATTATGCCGTACGTATTTTACCCGATATTGATTGGAGTTATTGGAATCATCTCAATTTTAACCGGTTTTCCCACAGGAAAAAAAGCTTCTAAACCTGTGAATTTAGACACTGTATAGAGAAAATTAATTTGATAAAGGAAGAGTGTAATTGCAAGCGGTGTTACTTGCTAACCATCGGGAGGGAAAATAGATGTTGTTGAAAAAAGAAAGAGAACTGATTGTTGCGTATGGACAAAAATTAATCAAACACGGCCTCACTACAGGTACAGGTGGAAATCTCAGCGTGTTTAGCCGTGAGCAGCGATTAATGGCGATTACCCCTTCTGGAATGGATTATTTTGAAATTGAGCCGGAAGATGTGGTGATTCTCGATTTAGAGGACAATATCGTAGACGGAAATAAGGTGCCTTCCAGCGAGTATCAAATGCATAAAATTTTTTATAAAAACCGAACAGATATCAATGCGGTCGTTCATACCCATTCGAAATTTTCCACAACCATAGCTAGTTTGAATTGGTCAATTCCCGCGGTTCATTATTTGGTGGCCTTTGCCGGAAAAGACGTCCGCTGTGCAAAATACGCCACATATGGAACCAGTGAGCTTGCTGAGAATGCGTTTGTGGCGATGGAAGACCGCAACGCCGTTTTATTGGCGAATCACGGTCTGCTAACAGGGGCCGATACGCTTCCGAGAGCGTTTGATATTGCCGAGGAAATCGAATTTTGTGCCGAAATTTATTACCGTACAAAATGCATCGGAGAGCCGGTCATTCTGCCTGAAGCAGAAATGGATTTGATGGCAGAAAAATTTAAAACATATGGACAGCATTTTAAATGAGGGATTAAGCGCGGGAAGTAAGAGGATTAATGAAAGGGAGTCATTTATGATGAACAAGCTTTCATTAGGATTTCTCTCGGTGTTACTAGCAACAGGAGCCGTACTAACTGGTTGCGGCGGAGGTGCTCAAGGAGCCGGTACATCAACTTCGACCTCAAACTCAACCTCGTCTTCAGCATCAACTGGCGGCGGCAAAGAACAAGCGGCAACAGGAGGAAAAATCTTGATTGCCACACAAAGTCCCTTATCCGGTCCGTCGTCCAACCTTGGTGACTCGATTAAATCACCGCATCTGTGCCCGTGACGACCAGCAAGGGCCTCAAGCAGCAAAGTACGCCAAGAATCAGCTCGGGGTAAAGAAAGCGTTTTTGATTCATGACAAGACTGTCTATGGACAAGGTCTCTCGGAGCAGGTGAAAAAGCAATTTGAGGCTGACGGCGTAGAGGTTCTCGGCTTTGAAGGGATTACCCAGCTTGAAAAGGATTTCAGTGCGGTTCTTACCCAAGTTCTTTCCAAGAATCCTGACGTAATCTACTTTGGTGGCATGTATACAGAGGCTGGAATTTTGGTGAAACAAGCCCGTGAAAGAGGGTATAAAGGTTACTTTATGGGGGGAGACGGCCAAGACTCCTCTGAATTGATAAAAATCGCTGGTGAAGTAGCAGACGGCGTCCATGAATGTAATCCTCAATGGCGTGCTTGAAGCAATCAAGGCAAAAGGCGGAGCGAGACCAACTCGAGAGGAAGTTCTGGAAGCTGTTCATAAAACGAAAGACTTCAAAGGACTCTTTACAACCGTTGCATTTGATGAAAAAGGTGACAACATCAATTCTGATGTATTCATTTATCAATTTACAAAAGATAGGTCCGTGTTTGTAGGGAAAGCTGAATGATTGCAGGCATATCATTGAAAAAAGGGGCTGGCACTCAGGTGACTCGCTCCTTTTTCTAACGTATAGGAAAGTTTAATACCACACATTCCTATGAGGGAGACAAGACAGATGGCGGAGCTCAGTCTAATCGTTCACGAGAGTCAACAAGACAATCGAATCAAAATCCTTTCATTAAACCGTCCAAAGCAACTGAACGCGATGAATGGCGATATGTTGCATGAGCTGCGCGAGCAATTGGATCATTTAGCGCGCAATCCAACCATGGGCGCATTAGTAATAACAAGTGAGCTGACTCGGGCCTTCTGCTCAGGAATTGACATGTCCTTTGTACAAGAATTATCCAATACAGACGCTGCCCAGTTTTTTGCCATGCTGGCGGATACGCTGGAGCAATTGATACACTTTCCAGCTCCTACGATCGCAGCAGTAAACGGTTATGCGTTTGGAGCGGGGGCTGACCTGGCATTAGCCTGCGACCTGCGTGTCGCGGGAGCATCATCTCGTTTTCGTTTCCCGGGCCCTCAGTTCGGTGTTGTTTTAGGAACACAGCGCCTGTCCCATGAGGTCGGACCATCAAGAGCGCGCCTGTTAGCCTTAACGGGGCAAACCGTGGATGCAAGAGAAGCCCAGCAATATGGTCTCGTGCATCAAGTTACGGAGGATGAAAGCTGTCTGGAAACGGCTTTGGCCCTCGCCGCAACATTCATCCACATGCCTTCCTACACGCTGCATACGATTCGGGACATTTGCAGGAAGGATGAGGCACGTGGAGAGAGTCGATCATGCGCGAATGAATGGGCAAGAAAATCAGTCCTGGAAGGAGACTTTCGCGAGCGGTTTAGCCAATTTGTCAATCAAGCACGAGATCGGAAATAGAATTCAGGCATGGTGGAGGAGGATCAATGATGCGGGATCTGTTAGTGCAAGCACCGTTAGCGGGAATAAAAGTGATCGAGCTCGGCCAAATTGCGGCGGGACCGTTTACAGGCATGCTATTAGCTGACCTCGGAGCCGATGTTGTCAAGGTAGAGAGGCCGGACGGAGGGGACGGAATGCGGCAATGGCCTCCCTTGATGGAAAACGGCGAAGGAGAGATGTACAGTGGCAACTTTGCATCCTTGAACCGCAACAAGCGGAGTATAACCATTGATCTAAAAGATGAATATCAGTTGGATCGGCTAAAACAACTATGCGCCGAGGCTCATGTATTCATAGAAAACTACCGGCCAGGTGTCCTTAAGCGCGTTGGGCTTGGTTTTGAAGAACTGAGGAAAATAAATCGGAGGCTTGTTTACTGCTCCATCTCCGGGTATGGGCAGAGGGGACCCTATGCGAAAAAGGGTGCATTTGATGTCACTGTCCAGGCGATGAGCGGCCTCATGAGTGTGACGGGTGAAGAGACAGGTCCCCCTGTGAAATGTGGAGTTCCTGTTGGAGATTTCGCTTCTGGGTTATATGCGGCTTATTGCATCATGGCAGCACTTGCTAGGGCGAACCAGACAGGCAACGGAGCTTATATAGATTGTTCCATGCTTGGAAGTCTTCTGGGCATTTCTGCATTACAAACAAGTGAATATTATGGCACGGGAGAGGTCCCAAAGCGTTTGGGTTCATCCCATCCAAGAAATGCTCCTTATCAAGGATTTCAAGCGAAAGATCGACCGTTTGTCGTCGCTGCCGGAAACGACAAATTGTGGAGAGAAGTTTGTGAGACTGTAGGTTTACCCGAACTGGCTTGCGATGACCGTTTTATGACGCAAGTATTGCGTGCAAAAAATCAAGGAGAGCTCGCATCCATCCTACAGCCGATTTTTTCTACCCGCAGCGCTGAACAATGGCTTACTGAACTCGACCTGAGGGGTGTTCCGTGTGCTCCTATCAATCACTTTCAGGAAGTTCTAGAAGACCCTCACGTACAGAGTATGAATATCATCGGAGACTTGGAGTTGCCAAATGGAACGACGACAAAAAACATTGGATTTCCAATCTCTATCTCAGACTTTGAATTTAGCGTATTCAGAAGGCCGCCAAAAGTCGGAGAGCATAATGATGAAGTGTTCCGTGACTGGATAGAATCGGATCATAAATACGAAAGGTGTGGGGATAGATGAATCCATCCCTTCAGAAATTCATAGCGGATGTGGATGCAATCGTTCGAAATGGCGGGGACGAATACAACATAACGAAACGGGTTGCAGCGCGGATGCAAGAACTGTTAGGCGGAAATGACATCCTGCCTGCGGCGTTCATGAAGCCGAACCCGGATAAGTACACGTTGTACCCGGTATATGTGGCGCCCGATGACAGCTTTTCCATTGCATCGGCTGTGTGGGACGTTGGGCAATCAACACCTATTCATGATCATGGGACGTGGGGAGTCATCGGGATCGTGCAGGGAACAGAATACGAGGTGCGCTATTCGCAGCCATCTTCCAACGGGCAAACGCCGCTCGTACGGCTAGAAGATCGTTACATTCGCAAGGGGGAGGTTGAAATTTGCTGCACGCGGGACCAGGATATTCACGAGGTTACATGCGCATCGGATGAGCCATGTGTTGGCCTTCACGTATATGGGGCAAATATCGGCAAGATTACACGCCATACGTATGAGCGAATGACAGGTGACAAGAACGTTGTGGTTACAGCTTGGGAGCCTGCACCATTTGAAAAATAGATTTTTTTCTGGGCCAGGGACTATTCCCCGGCCATTTTTTTTACGAAGCTAAACGTTATCAAAAGATGACATGCAGCATCATGTCACCCGTCATGTGGGCGATCATTGCGTATTCCAGCCCCTTTTTCCAATAGAGCCACCCAAACACAATCCCACCCAAGCAGTTCAATACAATCCCACGGAAAACGAGCATCGGAGTAAGCTCGCCAAAAGCTTGGAAAGTCGCTGGAAGGTGGAGCAGACCAAAAAGCAGGCTGGTAAAAAGGATGGCGAAAACGAACATCCAACGGCGTGTTTTCTTACCGAAAAGGCGATATGGCAACCAGACGAGAAAAGTCATCAGACCCAAGCGTACCTGCAGCTCTTCTACGATCCCCCCGTAAAAGAGAGTTGTAAGCCCAATCCAGCGAGAAGTCTCAGGTGCCTGAAACTGTGCCAGTTGTGGGATGTGGGGGAGAAAGTAGAGCCTATCGAGAGCGATAATGATACAGGAGACGGCAATGCCTCCGCTGATGGCGATCAGCACTGCTTTCTTCTGAAAGCCCTCATTTGTTCTGCGATATACCCAGCCCTTCCAAAGAGATAGCTGCAGCCCTACCGTAGAGGAAAGACGAATGCCAAGATAGCTCAAAAGAAAGGTAATGATTCCCGTCTGAAGAGCGGAGCTAGCCAAAAGTATAGCTGGAGGAACGGGAATGCCGGCAGGAAGTGAAATGATCTGAAGCTGATACGGGATCATGATAAGACTAGCCAAGATAGAGATAGCGGCAAAGATCAACGCCAAGCGAATAGGTCTATCTGCCATCACTGTCTCTCCTTTCTCTTTTCCATATCTTCCGTACGACGAGCAGGTAGACGAGTAAAGGGGTGGGGATGCTCGTTAACCCCCATAACCCCCAAAGCCAAGGAAAACGGCTTCTTTTCTTGGCGTCTAGAAAAAGCCAAGTACCTTGAATGGCAGCGAGAGTTAACAGGGTCAGCAATAGCCACAAAGGTACATCATGGAGTTGTGTCATGCTTACCTACCCACTTTCCTGCAAGAATAAGAACAAATGCGAGAAAGGATAAGCCTTGAACGATGATGTAAAAGACGGGTGCTTGCAATTGTATGAAGTAGAGAATCGAAAGCACCACAAGAGAGACACTCCAAAAAGCGAGCAAATCATAGCGAATGCGTTTTTTTGTGCGTTCAGTTGTGTCGTGGACTATTGTTTTGAAATAGGCGGTGTCAGGGGCAGAGGTTGGAAAAAGTTCATCCAGCTCATCCAGACTTTGCCGCATCTTTTGATAGAGCCTGTCATCGTCATGAAGATGGTTTTTCATCGTCTAACCATTCCTTTCTCAACTGTTGACTGGCGTGGTGTACTCTAGACTTGACGGTACCTTCACGCACATGCAGGATGTCCGCAATCTCTCTATACGTGTAGCCGTAGTAATGTTTTAAAATTAGCGGAATTCGATATTCCTCGGTTAACGTGAGAAGAATTTCGAGGAATTCGGGCCAGTCCCGATTTTGATGATCTGCCGCCCATTTCATTTTGGAAATGGCTTTTTGTCGTTCGGTCCATCGTTTTTCTGTGTTCTGCTTGCGTAGGGAATCAATATAGAGGCGGGAACCGATCGTAATGAGCCAGCTGGAAAAAGAAGATCTGCCGTCATACAACGTGATTTTCTCAATCGCTTTGATCAGTGTCTCCTGCGTCAAATCCTCAGCTATGTATGGATTTACCGTAATTTTGAGGAGATAACTTTTTAAAAAGACGTAATGCTTCTGTAAAATATCGGACAAAGCCTGGTGATTCCCTTGTTGTGCTTGTTTGATTAAGTCGCGTTCATCCATGGATGATGGAGCTCCTCTCGAGGCATTCACCCTTAATACGTTTAGCTTACCTCAATCGTTCATAGAGGCTCATTCATTTTTTTACGAAAAAATATTTGAAATTTTTAGTCAATTGACTATATAATAAAAACAAAAAACAACTAAAAAACGGGAAAACAAACTAATTTGTGTGGGATTAGTGTTGTCTTAACCGGAAGTCAGCTTGGAAGGGGAGAATGGACTAGAAACAAAAGGGGAGGATTCTGGATGAACAAATGGGTTAGCACTTTTGTAGTGAGCGTACTGTCAGTTGCGCTTTTAGCAGGATGCGGGCAATCTTCGAGCTCGACCGGTGGCAAGACAGGCTCATCCGAACTGACCGTATACACAGCATTGGAGGATGATCAGCTCAAAGCGTATGTGGGAGCGTTCAACCAGGCGCACCCCGAGATCAAGCTCAACATCGTCAGGGATTCGACAGGTGTCATCGTTGCCAAGCTGATTGCCGAAAAAGACAATCCACAAGCAGATGTCGTGTGGGGGACAGCGGCGACCGAGCTATTGGGAGCGGAGTTTCAAGGTGTTTTGGAAGGCTACACCCCAAAAGGCATTGAGCGAATCTCACCCGAGTTCAAAGACTCCAAGGACCCGGCGCACTGGGTGGGGATTGATGCCTTTGAGACCGCTTTTGTCGTAAACACGAAGGAATTGGAAAAACGCAATCTTCCTATCCCCCGGTCCTACGCTGATTTGATCAAGCCTGAGTACAAAGGGTTAATCGTCATGCCCAATCCGTCTTCATCCGGTACAGGTTTCTTCACCGTCGCTGCTTGGAAGGAGCTTTATGGAGATCAGGAAGCTTGGAGCTACATGGATAAACTCCACGAGAACATCGCTCTTTACACGCACTCCGGTTCGAAGCCGGCCAAGATGGCGGCGGCAGGTGAGTACCCGATCGGCATCTCATTCGGCTACCGGGGAATTACGGAAAAGAAAAAAGGAGCGCCGCTGGAAATCATATTCCCTCCTGAAGGCGCTGGCTGGGATGTAGAAGCCAATGCTCTCGTAAAAAAAGCGCAAATCAAATCCGAAGCCAAAGTGTTTCTTGATTGGGCAATATCAGACGAGGCAATGAAGGAGTACAATAAAAACTTTGCCATTATTACGGTGAACAATGGTAGTACCACACTCCCTGAAGGATACACCAAAGACCCCAGATCGCAACTCATCCACAACGATCTGACTCAGACAGCAAAAGATCGCCCGAGCATCTTGGCTGAATGGGACAAACGCTATAGCACAAAAAGCGAGCCGAAAAAATAGATGCGGATCACTATCCAGAGCAAATTTCAGGAAAAGGGGAGAAGGGAGGGGCGTATGACAAAGCCATATCTAAGTATTCAAGGTGTTCAAAAAACATTCGGCAAGTTTGTTGCTCTCACATCCATCGACATTCATATCCAAAAGAATGAGTTTATCTGTTTGCTAGGCCCAAGCGGATGCGGCAAGACAACCCTGCTTCGGATATTGGCAGGATTGGAGCAGCCGTCGAGCGGGAGAATTATGGTAAATGATCGGGACATTACCGTTCTTCCGCCAGCCAAACGAAATTTTGGGATGATGTTTCAGTCTTACGCTCTCTTCCCTAATTTGACAGCAGCACAAAATATCGCATACGGTCTGCAATCGAAAAAGATGTCCAAGAAAGAAATAGAGGAAAAAGTGCGGGAAGTACTGGTGCTGATAGACTTGGAGCACATCCGGGACAAATACCCGTCGCAGCTGTCTGGCGGACAGCAGCAGCGTGTCGCTTTGGCCCGTGCTATCGCTCTATCGCCAGACTTCCTCCTGCTGGATGAGCCCTTATCTGCACTCGATGCAAAGGTGCGGCTCAAATTGCGCAGAGAGCTCAGGAGCCTGCATGAAAAAATCGGAATTACGACCATCATGGTGACCCACGACCAGGAAGAAGCATTGACGATGGCCGATCGGATTGTCGTCATGAACAATGCAGAAGTCGTTCAGATCGGCACACCGCAAGAAATTTACGAAAAGCCGAACAGTCCATTCGTCGCCGATTTCATTGGAGCGATCAACTTTTTGGAAGAATCCGTATTTGCAGGCCGTGCCATCGGGCAGGATCGCCTGTTTGCCATCCGTCCAGAAAATATCCATTTGATGGACCCGGCTGCCGAGTACAGTCTGAAGGCCGTTGTACAGGACATGGAGTTTCGAGGATCTTTTTACAGGGTGAGCCTTCAACTGATCAATCCGCAAAACGGGCTGCTCCCGCAGTTCGTCACGATTGATTTATCTGTACAGCAAACCCATCGTTTGGGGCTTCAGCGGGATAAACAGGTCGCTTTTGAATTGCCACTTGAAAACCTGATTTCGTTTGACCAGGCTGCCGTGACGAAGAAAACGGGGAGTGGTTAACATATGAGCACCCGAACCGTTCGACAAAAGATGGGCAAGGATGAGTGGCTGCAGAAAATATTAATCGCGAGTATCGTCATTGTCCTGTTTGTCAGTGTTCTTTTGCCGCTGGGAGACTTGTTTAGCAAAGCATTCATCAATGAGGTGGGCGAGTATATCGGACTTGCCAACTTCGTCAAGTATTTCGCTACACCGGCGCTCGTCCAATCCTTTTCCAACACGATGTACGTATCAGGGGTCACGACAATTCTATCGGTCACTCTTGCATTTCTGTACGCTTTTGCTCTGACGCGGACGGATATGAAAGGAAAAGTATTTTTTCGCTATGTGGCTCTGCTGCCGCTTTTTGCTCCCACAATGATGCACGGGATTGCGCTGACGTATTTATTTGGCAACCAGGGGATTATCACGACCGGATTTTTTGGGCTATTATCCGGTTTCGATGTGGAGCTGTACGGCCCGCTCGGGATTATCCTCTCGGAAATGTTCTACACCTTTCCTCAGGCTTACTTGATTATGGCAGTCTCACTCGCTTTTGCCGACTACAATTTGTACGAAGCGGCGGAGACGATGGGGGCAAGCAAGCTGCGAAAGTTTCTGACGGTTACGTTGCCAAATGTCAAATATGGATTGGTTAGTGCGATTTTCGTCTGCTTTACCTTGAGCTTTACTGACTTCGGTGCGCCGAAAGTCGTAGGCGGGCAATTCAACGTACTGGCTACGGATATTTACAAGCAAGTCATCGGGCAACAAAACACAACGATGGGGGCGACTGTAGGAATTATCCTGATCATTCCGGCGATTCTCGCGTTCATCGTGGATCGGATCGTGGAGCGAAAGCAGAATTCCTCGGTGAACGCCAAATCGACGCCGTACAAGATCACCCCGCAGCGAGGGCGAGACGTCTCCTTCTTTATCTACTGCTCGTTGATTTCCGTTTCGATCTTTTTGATGCTGGGCACAGTGATCTTCGCGTCACTGGTCAAGGTTTGGCCTTATGACCTGACGATTTCGCTCACGCATTACGACTTTTCCAAGGTAGCAGGCGAAGGAATGCAGCCTTTCTGGAATAGCTTGCTCGTCTCTTTTTACAGTGCTGTGATCGGTACGATCGTGACGTTCATCAATGCGTATTTGATTGAGAAAACCCGTTTCATGAAAGGACTTCGGCAAATTGGCTATTTTCTCTCGATCTTGCCGCTTGCCTTGCCGGGACTGGTCATCGGTCTTGCCTACATCTTTTTCTTCAACCATCCGGATAATCCGCTGAACTGGATGTACGGCACGATTCTCATCCTGATTTTGGCTAACCTCATCCATTTTTACGCTGTTCCTTTTATTACGGCTACAACCGCACTGAAAAAACTGGACAAGGAATTCGAGCTAGCTTCCGAGTCAATGGGTGTTCCATTCTACATCACCTTTTGGCGGGTGACTGTACCTATGTCGCTCCCAGCTATCCTGGAAATTGCCGTCTATTACTTCATCAACTCCATGGTAACGATCTCTGCCGTCGTTTTCCTTTATTCAGCCGATTTCAAGCTAGCGTCCGTATCGATAGTCAATATGGATGATGCAGGCGATGTCGCCCCAGCGGCTGCCATGTCTGTCCTGATTGTCCTGACCAACGTCCTGGTGCGGATCTTCTATGAAGTCGGAGCGAATAAGCTGAGGGAGAAAACGCAGAGATGGCAAAAAAGATAAAGGAAAAAGGTGGGAGAGTAGAAATGATTCAAGCAGTGATTTTTGACTGGGCTGGAACAACGGTCGACTATGGATGCTTTGCACCACTTGATGTGTTTTTGGAGGTATTCAAAAAGCGGGGCATTGAAGTTACGCACGCAGAAGCGCGAGAGCCGATGGGCATGCTCAAGTGGGACCACATTGATACGATGCTGAAAATGGATCGCATTGCCCAGCTGTGGCAAGCCAAATACGGCAGGCTGCCGGAGAAAAAGGACGTCGATATGCTGTATGCGGACTTCGAGCCGATGCTGTTTTCCATTCTGAAAAACTATGTGACGCCGATCCCCGGTGTGCTGGAGCTGGTGGCGCGGCTGCGGGCAGCGGGAATCAAAATCGGGTCGACAACGGGATACACGGCGGAAATGATGGCCGTCGTGGCTCCTGAAGCAAAGAAGCGAGGCTATTGGCCTGATTCCTTGGTGACTCCGAGTGAAATGCCGGCAGGTCGCCCATTGCCATGGATGTGCTATCAAAACGCCATCAACCTCGACGTTCACCCGATGAAGCACATTATCAAGGTAGGCGATACGACGAGTGATGTAAAAGAAGCAGTGGCCGCAGGAGCATGGGCTGTAGGCGTGATCAAAGGAGGCAGCGAGCTGGGCATGACCGAGAGAGAGGTGCTGGAGTGTGACCCTGACGAGCTGGCGGACCGGATGGAGGTTGTCGCGAAACGATTCAAGGATGTAGGAGCTGATTATGTGATCGAAACGATTGGTGAGCTGGATTCGCTGATTCCCAAAATCAACCTGCGCCTCGCGCAAAAGGAGAGATAATCATGAAACTCACGCAATTGCCGGAGAATCCGTACCTGCTCTTGACCCCGGGACCGCTGTCCACCTCCAAAGGTGTAAAAGCCGCTATGCTGCGCGACTGGTGCACATGGGACAACGAGTACAACGGCCTGGTGCAGGATATCCGCCGTAAGCTGGTTAGTCTGGGCGGTAGTAATCATGACGATTACACGACCGTACTCATGCAGGGAAGCGGCACCTTTTCCGTAGAGGCTGTGATTGGCTCCGTGGTCCCAGAAGACGGCAAGCTCGTCGTTTTGACCAACGGCGCTTATGGGAACCGCATCGCCCAGATCGCCAAGGTGCTCAAGGTGGGCACAGTAGTGATCGACTTCGGGGAAATTGGCCAGGCAGAGCCAGAAAAGCTGCGTCAAGTACTTGCGAGCGATCCGGAAGTGACGCATGTCGCTGTGGTCCATTGTGAAACGACAACGGGGATGCTCAACCCGATTGCAGAAGTAGGGAAAGTAGTGAAAGAATACGGCAAGGTGTTTATCGTGGATGCGATGAGCAGCTTCGGAGGAATCGCGATTGATGTGGCAGATTTGCAGATCGACTATTTGATCAGCAGCGCCAATAAATGCATCCAAGGTGTGCCCGGATTCGGATTTATCCTGGCCAAAACAGAGGAGCTAAAAAAATGCAAAGGGCAGGCACGCTCCCTCTCCCTCGACTTGTATGATCAGTGGGAAACAATGGAGAAGCATAACGGCAAGTGGCGCTATACCTCACCGACCCACGTTGTCCGTGCCTTTTACCAAGCAATGCTGGAGCTGGAAGAAGAAGGCGGCATTGAGAAAAGGCAGGTTCGTTATCGCGAGAACCAGCGTACGCTCGTGGAAGGAATGGAAGCCATCGGTTTTCGCACGCTGCTGCCTACGGAATTGCAGTCTCCCATCATTACGTCCTTTTACTTTCCAGACAGCCCGCAGTTTACGTTTGCTGCCTTTTACGAGCGGTTGAAAAAAGAGGGGTACGTCCTTTATCCGGGGAAAATTTCACTGGCGGATACATTCCGCATCGGCAATATCGGTGAGGTCTACCCGCACGATATGAAAAATTTGGTGCAGGCGATTGAAAACAATATGTTCTGGTAAGAGGGCAGGAGGACTTCAACCATGTCTTTAGTGGGGGAAGAACGCAAAGATGCGATTATGAATTTGCTTAATTATGCCGGTAAAGTAAGGACGAACGAGCTGGTCGAAAAATTGCAAGTATCCTCGGAGACGATCAGACGGTATTTAGAGGAGCTGGAAAATGAAAATCAGCTCAAGCGTGTGTACGGTGGAGCTATCAAGATTAATTTTGAGCGGGAAGAACCGTCTCATCTGATGCGGGAGGTCTCCCATGCGGAAGAGAAGAAACGGATTGGCCGGGCAGCGGCAGGTCTCGTACAGGATAACGACGTCCTGGTCATCGACGATGGAACGACGACACTGCACATGCTCCATTTTCTGATGAACAGAAAAAATTTGAAGCTCATCACGATTTCGGTTCCAGCGCTCAATTTATTGATGGAGTACCATAACAAGGAGCTTTTCACAGGTGAGATTTACTTTATCGGGGGAAAAGTTCAGTCCAAGCATTTTCGAACAGCGGGCACATTGGCGGAAAACATGATGCAAAACTTTTTCGTCGACAAGGCATTTATTTCGATTGACGGTATCTTGGCGCAGCATGGCATTTCCAGCTACGATTGCGAGAAAGCCATGTTTGCCAAGCGCATCATCGAAAATTCGAAGGAAAACATTGTACTGACGGATCACTCCAAAATCGGTATCAGCACTTTCTACAAGGTGGCGGATCTGAAAGAGATTGATACAGTCATCAGTGATGTGGCTGCACCAAAAGAATGGACAAATGAACTGGAAGCAAAAGGGGTTAATTGGATCGTAGCGGATTGAAGGCAGGGGCAGGAAGTAGAGGCTCTCTATTTTTTGGACACAAACACAACCAATATCAACTAAAACAACGTAAAAGCAAAATAATAACTTGAAATTCATTTGTATTAGCGTTATTTTCAGGATATAGAAGTACTATTCTGACTACTACAATTCGAATGCTAGGGAAGGGTGAAATCCAAATGCTAGAACATGGCTACGCCTTGGGGATGATTGAGACCGTGGGTTTTCCCGCCCTTGTCGCAGCGACAGACGCGGCAGCCAAAGCCGCAGATGTTCGCTGCGTGACCTACCAGGGAGCGGATGCGGGGATTGTCACCATCTATATCGTGGGAGATGTTGCCTCTGTTACGGCAGCAGTTGCGGTAGGCGAGGCGGAAGCAAGACGAGTGGGTCAGCTTCGTCACTCCAGGGTCATTCCCCGCCCAGATCAAAGTGTGATGCAAATGGTATTGCAGCAGTTGGACAAGGAAAAGACCAGAGAGGCACCAAAACCGTCTGGAAAACCAGCAGGTGACAAAGAAAAAAGTGCGAAAGCAGCACCGCAAGCGACTGCACAAATAAGCAAGGAGGAATAGTCATGGGAGATGCATTGGGGATGGTGGAAACAAAAGGATTGATCGGCGCTGTTGAGGCAGCCGATGCGATGGTAAAAGCGGCGAATGTAAAGCTTGTAGGAAAAGTACATGTTGGGGGCGGTCTGGTGACCGTGATGGTACGCGGGGATGTGGGAGCGGTCAAGGCATCTACAGATGCGGGTGCTGCGGCTGCGGAAAAGGTAGGAGAGCTAGTTTCTGTTCACGTGATTCCGCGTCCTCATTCCGATATTGAACTGATTTTGCCTAAGCTGGAGTAGTCATATTTCACGTAAAAAAGATCCGTAAACGGCTGAGAAGAGGTGACGGTATACCGTGATGCTAGACGTAGATTTGCAATCAGTCCAGGAAGTACGACAGTATTTGCTCACAGCCAAGGAAGCACAAAAACGGATACAAGTTATGTCGCAGAGTCAAATTGACCAGATCGTGCAAAGCATGGCGGAGGCGGCAAAGTCAGAAGCAGGTCGCCTGGCAGTATTGGCCGTTGAAGAAACCGGCTATGGCAGAGTGGCGGATAAAACCGTGAAAAATCTGTTTGCTGCAAACGATGTATATCAGGCTGTCAAAGAGATGAAGACAGTGGGGATTATTAAGCGGGACGAACAAAACCGCGTGTGGGAGATCGCCCAGCCTGTTGGCGTCATCGCTGGAATCGTTCCTTCGACTAATCCTACCTCAACCGTCATCTTCAAGGCATTAATCAGCGTAAAGGCAGGCAATGCCATTGTTTTCAGCCCGCATCCGCAAGCCGCAAAGTGTACAAAGGAAGCGGCAAGAATCATGCAGGCTGCGGCAGAGCGGGCAGGTGCTCCGGCAGGACTCATCTCATGCATCACCCACCCTACGTTGGCAGCCTCCCAGGAGCTGATGGGACATGACTGCACGGATGTAATCCTGGCTACAGGTGGGACAGCGATGGTAAAAGCAGCGTACAGCTCCGGTAAACCAGCCTTTGGGGTAGGGCCGGGCAACGTGCCTGTCTATATCCATACAAGTGCCGATATTCCGGCCGCTATACGGCATACGGTGCAAAGCAAGACATTTGACTACGGGACTATTTGTGCTTCCGAACAGGCTCTCGTCGTTGACAAGGAGATCAAGCGCAAGGTCGTTGCTGAGTTGAAGCGGCAGGGAGCCTACTTCCTCGACGATTATGAGACCAAGCGGGTAGCTGCCATCATCATGAAGGAAGGCGGACTCAATCCGGCGATCGTTGGGAAGTCGCCGCAAGCGATAGCAGAGCTGGCGGGGATTTTGGTGCCAGAGGATGCCAAGCTACTGATGGCGGAAGAAACCGGGATCGGCCGCGAGTTTCCGTTTTCGATTGAAAAGCTTGCACCGATTCTGACCCTCTATACGGTTTCGGACAGTCAGGAAGCCAGTCATATTTGTGCAAAATTGCTTGCTTTTGGGGGTCTGGGTCATACGCTTGGCATCCATTGCCAGAATACGCAGGTGATCGAATCGTTTGTCGTCGATAAACCGGCTTCTCGCATTGTGGTAAATACGGGGACGACCTTTGGCGGGATTGGTGCGACTACGGGGATTTTGCCGTCGCTAACCCTGGGCTGCGGCTCTTTTGGAAATAACGTGACATCGGATAATATCGGTCCGCAGCATCTGTTCAACGTAAAACGTGTCGCTTTTGGGTTGCGTGAGATGAAGCTGGAGGCACCCGAGAATGTGACCTTTGCTGCTGTACCTGCTCCGGCTGCACCTGCGATCAGCAGAGATGAAATTACGGAAATTATTAAAAGTGTTCTGATGGAATTGCAGTCTTCTAATCGGTAAGGAGGCGTAAGGGATGGCAGGAGAATGGGCAGCACTGGGCATGGTCGAAACAAAAGGCCTGATCGGCGCAGTAGAAGCAGCCGACGCGATGGTGAAAGCAGCGAATGTCAAGCTGATTGGTAAAGTACACGTAGGCGGAGGGCTTGTGACCGTCATGGTCCGTGGGGATGTAGGGGCAGTAAAAGCTTCAACCGATGCAGGAGCAGAAGCGGCACAAAAAGTGGGGGAACTGAAATCCGTACATGTCATTCCGCGACCACATTCTGATATCGAGCTGATCCTTCCCAAGCTGGAAGGGTAAATCACTAGCCTATGGCTGTCATTACGGAAACGACACTGCGGGCCATGCTTCGAACAGGGATCCCCAATCCATTTCTGGTTCGTGCAAAGGACATATTCACCCCGGCTGCAACCGACTTTTTAAAGGGGAGAGGGATTCGCGTGGAATCGGTGGAATCACAAGGAGCCTTTTCGCAGGTGAGAGAAGCGGGTGGAGCAAGGACCATTCCAATAGGGGTATCCAACCGACACATTCACTTATCCCCCGAAGATGTAGAAAAGCTGTTTGGTCATGGATACGAACTCACTCCCTTACGCCCTCTCTCCCAACCCGGGCAGTTTGTCGCAGAGGAACAGCTCACTCTGCTCGGACCAAAAGGCATTTTAAAAGGAGTGCGGATTCTAGGGCCGGCACGGGGAACGAGTCAGGTGGAAATTTCCAGAACGGACGGCTTTTTGCTCGGCATACATCCTCCGATCAGAGCGTCAGGCTCGCTAGAGGGGACACCAGGGATTACCTTGATTGGTCCCGCTGGATGCATTGTATTGGAATCGGGTGTCATTGTAGCGAAATGCCATGTGCATATGTCTGATGAAGATGCTCGTTCCCTTCAGGTCAAAGATGGAGATAGCCTGATCCTGCAAATGATCGGGGAACGAGCCCTTATTTTCCCTGACGTAACGGTGAGAGTCAGTCCTCGGTATGCACTCGATTTCCATATTGATCTCGATGAAGCCAATGCGGCTAGCCTCAAAACAGGCGATGCGGTGCGCTTGCTCGGGAAAAATGGCCGATTCTTTTCCGCAGAAGGGAGGTGATAGGATGGATGTTCAGCAAATGATCGAGTCGATTACACGGGAGATTCTGCAATCCATGAAGGCGGACGCATCGCAGGTGAAAAAGGACAAATGGCTCTATATCTTCTGTGACAGTAAAGCTCACGAGTCTTTTGACGATCAGTTTATCGCCTTGCAAAATAATGGATTGTGTCACGACATTTTGTTCCTGGACGGAGAAACTTCCTCATGGCTCGGGATGCATCGCATTGAATGCGGAGGCGCTGGCAAAATAATCACGGCAGATGAATATGCGCCCATCCCTTTGGAAGTACCCAAGCAATATGAAGGTGTCATCATTCCAGAAATCGATCTGGATAACGCAGCGCGGGTGGCAGCGGGCCTGAAAGGAACGATTAAGGCGGAGATCATTTTTTCAGCGCTCGTATTAGGAAAACCGGTTTTGGTCGGTGAAGACGTGCCGGGAATCAAGCGGGCGGATCGGCGCTCATTAAAAGCCCTGATCCTGCCGGGGCCGTATCAGCAGCTTTTCTTGCAGCACGTAAACGAAATGAAGGAACTGGGGGTAGAATTTTTTCCGCAAAAAGGGCTGGCTGAAGCTGCTATTCGAAAAAGCAGGGCCAAGAAGCAGGAACAGACGGTTAAATTGTCGAATCGAGTCGCAGAACCGCAGGCAGCTATTCCTACAAAGCTCTTGACGGCTGACTGGGTAAAATCGCAAACGGATTTCCCGGATGCTGGGCTCATCCTGCGACAGGGCACGATCGTCTCTCCACTGGCAATGGATCTGCTCAAGGAAAAAGGAATCGCGGTCCACTACGATCGGTAAAGGGGGAGCGCCATGTTTTTGGGAAAAGTGATCGGCAGTGTCTGGTCCACACAAAAAGAGGATGGCATGGAGAATTTAAAGCTATTGGTTGTCCAGCCCATTGACTGGACAGAAAATGAAGGTGGACAAACAGTGATTGCAGCAGATCGCATCGGAGCGGGCTTTGGTGAAAAGGTCATCGTCTCGAGCGGTACTCCTGCGCGGATCATTTTTCACAACAAGATGGTCCCCATTGATGCTGTCATAGTGGGAATTGTGGACTCCTATGAAGTGACAAGAGAAGAGTAGAAAGAAGCCTGGTGTAGTCCCTACAGACTGCACCTTTTGGCGTTTACAAGTGGAAGTCCAAAAAGAGAGCTGGGAGAAGTATGTCTACCACCATTTTGCTGATCCTGTTGTTTGCAGCCATCTGCCACGCGATTTGGAATGCGCTGTCCAAGCGAATCGAGGAACGAGACGCCTTTTTTACGTTGATCTTGGGTGCCTCGGTCATTTTGTATTTTCCGTTGGCTGTTTATTTGTGGCAAACGTCCGCCTTTCCGGCAGGCGCCATCAAATGGTTGTTGCTTAGCACGTGTTCGGAAGTCTTGTATTTTGTCGCTTTGGCCAAAGCTTATCAAAACAACAACCTGAGTCACGCTTATCCAATCCTACGCGGTACGGCACCCATTGTGACCACGATCCTGAGTACCTTATTGATTGGTACGGCAATCGCCTGGATGGGATTCCTGGGTATCCTGATCATTGTGGCAGGGGTTGTCTTTATGAACCAGCGCACCTTTTCGTTTCGCGAGCTCAGTCACTTGGTCAAAGACTGGGGAAACATGAAGTGGGTGTTTCTGGCCGGGAGCTTTTCCGCTTGCAGCAGTGTGGTTGATGGCATGGGGGCAGCAATGATGTCGGGTTTATTGTTCAAGTACATTGTATTTTTCGGAATGTTCGCGGGGAAATGGATCATTGATCGCAGGGCAGCAGTAAAAGTCTCGTATCTCTCTTTAATCAAGCGATATCCGTGGCATACGCTGGCGGGAGGACTTTTTGTCTTTGTCTCCAATTCCCTCGCTGTATACGCCATGCAGACGACTCCGGTCACCTATGTCGCGTCCGTCCGGGAAATCAGCATCGTCTTTGCCACCCTGATCGGAGTTATCTGGCTCAAGGAAAAGGTAGGACTCGTCAAATGGGTATCGATTGGGATGATTTTAACTGGGGTTGTCATTATTAAGCTGAGCTAGTGAGTGACAATAAGAGAGTATTGGTGAAATAGAAACAGGGACCTGAATAGAGTCCCTCTGGTTGTCGATAAATTGAACTGCACCCCGTAAAGTAGACAGTACAAATAATAAAAGTCAGTTAAGCGGCCTTTGTCCTTAATTCCATAGGACTGAGGCCGTCTCATTTTGACACAAAAAGAAACCCCAAAATGCTTGGGGTTTCCAGGCAGTCTGAGTTCAAGCAAGAATGAACTCTTTTTCTCTTGTCGTCAATGCTGCGAGCGCCAGCGGTTCAGTAGCTCGTTTAGTGTGTCCAAATAATACCCGGTGCCCTTTTGAATGTCCGCAAAGCGCAGGGAGACCTTCTCGTTGTCTTGCACGCTTTGAATCTGCGCACCTTTTTCAATCGCCTTTTTCAAGGAATGGACCCGCTCGATTGAGGCGAGGAATTCCCTTTCCAGCGCATTTTCGGAATATATATAGTAGGTGACGCGGTCACCTGTTACGCTCTTTTTTTCCACGTGCCCAGAGCGCAGTAGCAGGCGAATGTTGGTCGACACACTGCCAAGGCTCACCTGGAGTGTGGACGCGATCTGCTCGGCGGACAGTGCGTCTTCTGTGACCATCAGCAAGCCCAAAATTCGCCCGGCGATTCTGGAGATGCCCTGGTACTCGTGATACAGGCCGATTTCTTCGATATAAGCCAACAGTTCTGGAGATAACTTATTCAACGCCATTACTCCCTTTGGAAAAACGCCGCGACGTTTCTCAAGCAACTTGGCTAGGCCGTCTTTGAAACGAGCCTAGTCCTTTTCATTATTATAACAACATTAGCTTTTCCTGTCTGCTTTGGCGAGCTGACGGTACCCAAAAAGCATCCGGCAGACCCGGCCATTCTCGTCACGGATGAATCTCACCGGATTGGCCATGCCGGGGCCCAGCCCTGCAATGAATTGATCGGGGCCGACAGCAGCTAGCGGAATGTCGGTTTTGATCGGCCCCAGCTTGACGGAGATGATGAGCGTCTCGCCCGCGAAGCTGGCAGAGGCCTGGCTCCCCTCGGAGGATGAATAGTCACCGCTGTATTCGGCCAAAGCTGCTGCGTCTGGCACGTAGTGCGGATAGGGAAATTCGGTTGTTACCACAGGTCGCTCGTGCAGGGCATTGAGTGCGGCTGCTAGCAGGCCCCTTGCTGCGAAAGCGCCGTCCGCATTGATCAGGACGATCCCGGTGATGCCCGCTTCAGGCAGGATATGCATCTGCGCCGTAATCCCTTTCAGTCCGCCGGAGTGTTCGACCAAAGAGCCGCCGTGATAATGCGGAGCCGGTGTAATGAACAGCCCATAGCCGTAGTGAATAAACGAATCAATCGCGATGTGGGGCATCATCATCTGCGCCACGCTCGCTGCCGAGAGAATCCGTACATCGCCGACGCAGCCGCCTGTCCGGAAAATTTCGGCGTAGCGGAGCATATCGCGGGCGGTTGATTTCAAAAATCCGGCTGCACGCTGTGCAGGCGCATCCAGCCAGTAAGGGGAGGCAAACAGCTCAGGCTTGCCGTCGGCCACTCTTTTGGTATAGAGCGTGGAAATGGCGGTATCGTCCGGCAGATCGGCGATGGAAAACGCCGTGTTGGTCATCCCGGCGGGCCCTAGGATGTGGTTTTTCACATACGTTTCATACGGCATACCGCTGACTCGCTCGATGATTGCGCCCAACAGACCGAAGGCGTCATTTGAATAGCTGAACTGGGTTCCGGCCTCGCCTAAAAGCGCGAGGTCCGAGGCAGCGAGATAGGCGAGCAAATCATCGTGCGTCTCAATGTAAGGGAGCTCCTTGATACTCTTCTCATCAAAGGGCGGCAAGAAATCGGCGTGATCGGGATCGTCCTCGATGCTCCGCCGCAGCGCGCCGAACAGGGAAGCCAGCGGCGGAATTCCTGAAGAATTGCTCATGAAGTGATGGATCGCAATTCGCTTGGATGCCGCCTCATCCGCGAAGCGGAACTGCGGTAAATAGGTGGCGACAGGGTCTGTGACGGACAGCTTGCCCGCCTCCTGCAGTTGCAAAATCGCAATGCAGCTGAACGACTTGGTGATGGAACCGATACCAAACACGGTGTCTAAGGTGATTTCTTGCTGACGTTCGACATCGCTGTAGCCGAACGCATGTTCATAAATCAGCTCTCCATCCTTGGCAAGCGCGATAATCGCTCCGGGAACCATTAGGGGGTCGATGATTTTGTCGGCATGCGCTTCGAAAGCAAAGGTCCAGTTTTGCTTGTTCATGATATTCATCCTTTCTGATTTGAGGATTGCGGTTCGTCCGCACGATTTCGCAGTTGCACCATGACCAGCCATGCGGCCTCGATCTTGAACGGCGCACAGGTCGCGAATCGGTGGCATCGACCATTTGGGTCCTTACCTCACCTCCTTATTCACACGCGTTCATGGGAGCTTGTTCCCGGTCAGGGTGCCCTTGCAGCGAGCGGCAGGTTTGATCCGCACGCCGATCGCTGCGGCTATGGACAGCACTAGGCCCGTCAGGAGAAAGACAAAGCTTGCCTCGAACGAAATATGCGCAATGATAGCGCCCATGAGTACAGGCGTAATGATGCTAGCAGTCTTGATTCCTGTCAGGAGGATGCCGCTGCCGATGCCCAGCACATGTGCAGGGATGATCCGCATGGTCAGCCCTATGACCGGCTGGTTCGTCATGGAGAGAAACGCGAAGGCGGCCGACTCATACAGGACGAATTGCAGAACAGTGCTGGAGGTGATCATGAGAATGAGAAAAAGAGAGGAGAGCAGTAAGGACGGAATCACCATTTGATGAAAACGATTGCTAAGATAGCGGTCAAACAGCCAACCGCCTGCGATGTTCGCCAACATGGCGGCGAGTGGAGGGAGCGATGCCGCAAAGCCGGTCTGCGTCAAATCGAGATGCTTTTCGGTCGTCAAATAGGTCGGTACCCACGTGAGAAACCCTGTAGCGACGATGCTGATGCCAAACATGATCAAGGTCAGCATCCAGATTTGGCCGTTGCGCAGCACATCGGACAATTTCATGCTAGGCTGCTGCTCGCTCTGCTGTGCAGGGGCATTCGCAACTTTTTCCACCGCCGGTTGGGCAAGCTCTGGGGGAAGCGGTCGAGGCAGCAAAAACCAAATGACAGGAGCCATTAGCAGCCCGAGCGCCCCGAGGATGATCGATGTGTTGTGCCAGCCCTGCATCACGATAAGCGGGGCTACAATCAGCGGCGTAAGTGCGGAGCCGAACGGGTCGGCGGTCAGGACAAATGCATTCGTCGTCGTGCGAATCTGCGAGGGTGTCCGCTCCGCAACAGCTTTGAGGATCGCCGGAGACAATGGCGCCTGGATGATGCCGAGGAGCACGCGCACGGCGAACAGCGTAACAAAGCCGTTTACAAAGCCGGTGAGTGCAGTAAAGAAGGCCCAAAGCACCAGCCCGATGGCAATGATCCGCTTCGACCCGACCTTGTCGGCGAAAGCGCCGCCTGGAATCGTAAAGACAGCGTACCCGAGAAAATAAGCGCTTACAATTGCCCCCAGCTCAACCGAGTTGAGCTGAAATTCCACGCCAATCATGGGAAGCGCCATGATGATGCCGGTAACGCCGATCACCTCCACAAGCAATGTCAAAAACAACAGTGCGGCACTGATTGAAACATGCTTCTTCACTATACGTCACCACCAATCCCAGATATGTGTCTAATCTTACTGAATTTCAGTAATTTCAGTCAATACTAAAATTACTAAAATGCAAAAACAAAATCGTTCCGTGCGGCTCCGTTTCTACTATATTTTCCGTCTACAGGAATGCTAACGGGCTGTAATGTTAAAAAAATATGTAGATATGGTAGAATTAGGGTGAGGTATCGGAACTAGGGGGAGTAAAATTTGAACAAACATAAATTTGGTGTATCTGGAAGTACAATTTTAACTAATCCCGAACAATTTGACGAATTATTTTGGGATGATATTGACTTAATCGAAATTGGAGAATTTCCTAATGAAACGGCTTTCAGTGCTTTCTTAGATCTTTGTAGAGTAAAACAAACTCCCTTCGGCGTTCATTCACCGTTACTACGAAATGGAAGTAAATACGACTTGCTTGAAAAAGTTTCAATTGACCTTTTGGTCGCACGGGTCTGCAAGAATTGTGCCGAATACAAAAAAAATACGCCATACCTATTATATGTGAACCGAAATTAGGGATTGGACGTTCTGTGAAAGGAATACAATATCTTGATTCTTTTCCTATAGAGAAATGGGAAAGGTATTCCTTGAAACTCTGCATAGACATAGGTGATTATCTAATTGCAACAGGAGATGAAATATTAAAATATTTAGAGAAGTGGAAGGAACACATCAAAATAGTTCATTTGCATAACGTTGCGTATGAAGACAATAAACATATTTGGATTCCAGTACATCCGAGTCATGAGAATAACGGAAAGCAATATAAGCTAGCACATATCATAAGATTCTTATCACAATGCAAAGAAATAAATTTTATATTTGAACATACACCACATAGCAACCCAAGCAAAGAATTCGTTCAGCAAGGATATATTTGGACTAAAAATATTGTTATGTCTAGTTGAACTAACGTGCAGTTTAGTTACAAATAAAGGAAGAATCAGTTTCTTCGTGAACATTATGTATTGAGACTTTTATATTTACGAAGTTCATGAAATGCTGTTATCGAAACTTGGGGCAAGGCTTTTAATAAAACAGAGAAGGAGAATAATCAATTGAATAATTTTTTTCATTTTGATTCAGAGGAAAGTAGACAAGCCTTGCTCTCGCGTGCGAGAAGTGTTGTTTTAACAGCCCTACAACAGTATGAACTAGAATGGAATTGCATCCGATTCATTCAGTTGTCAGATACCATTACATATAAAATTGAAACAAACACATTAAATAGTTATTTGCTTCGCATTCATTCGGAACGAATGAATAAAGAAGAGATTTATTCTGAGCTATTATTTCTTAATGAATTAAGAAACGTACATGGTTTAATTGTCCCTGTAGGAATTGTAAGCATTAATGATTCTTATGTTTTGGAGTGTGTTACTGAAGAGGGGTATAATAGACCTTTTGTCACCCTAATGAGTTGGGTGGACGGAGAGCATTCAAGTGGAGAATTTACGGATAACCGTGTAAATAGCATGGGTGTTATGATGGGTAAACTGCATGAAGCTTCTTCTCGTTTCGTTACACCTCATAATTTTGTTCGACCTCATTGGGGCATCACTAGCTTTATATCCGATATCCGCAAACTAGAACTTTATTATGCAAGATTTTTATCGAGCAGCGCTTGGAGTCTGTATCAATTAGCTATAAATAAGATTGTAGACCACCTTGAAGGTATGGATCAGACTGATCAGAACTATGGTCTTATTCATGCTGATTTACATTCTGGAAACGTTGTTTTTTGTGATGAACAACCACACCTAATCGATTTCGGAAGATGCGGCTATGGATACTATTTGTATGACATGGCGAGTGCTTTGTTAGAACTTTCCCCCCAACATCGACAATTATTTATTCAAGGTTATGAGAGCGTTAAGAGTTTAGGTATGGATTATATTCACAAATTAGAGTGTTTTTTTGTCATGTTCATGATTGAAAATTATAGTCATCACTGTTCTGATCCCACTGAAATTTCGAATTTGATACATGAACAAAAGTATGCCCAGGCATATATTAAAGAGTACTTAAATGGTAATTCCTTTCTTTTCAAGGTGATAGAACCCATAGAAGTTGATGAAGCAAAAGATAAATTTCCCCAAAGCAAATTAAAGGAGGGCAACCCCCCACATTAACAGAAACGATAGCGGAGTGATATGACGGTCAGGAAAGGAAACGGACGATAAAGGAGCTTATAAAGTTATTGAACTCCCTCGGTACGATTTAGTTTTCTCACGAGTGCTCGCTTATTCGCAGAATTTCACCCTTGGTTAGCGGGAAGAAAGAATGGAAGAGAGACCCCGTTAAAGACCCGGACAACATGAAGGCATACGAAAATAGAGGCGGAGTTTCTGCCCCATATCCTTCCATATAATGCACGCATTCTCCACGCCACCCCTGGAGTTACGACTTCAAAATGGCGTTCTGAGAGCCACCTAGAAACGTTGAGCCAATAGTGTCCGGTCGGTTCCATGCCAACGAAGGATGCGGTTAAATGATGGGCGGTTTGTAGATGCTGGATCCATTGCAATAGGTTGTGAAAACCGTCTTCGTCTTAGAAAAGGACAGGGGGTTTCCGATTACAATACCGCGAAAGTTTACAGCGCGTGCGACATGCGTCTGCTGGGCCCTGAATGATGGGATTTGAAGGGCTATGACCCGTTGCGTGGGCAGTTTAGCGAAGTATGCCAGTCTACCAAAAAAACCAGAGTGCTGATGTACCTGTGTGTTACTGCTTTGATTGGACGAGAGAGCGGCTCCTTCAAGCCAATGGCACCGACCAAAAACATGCTGACCAAATCAAAGCTCATGTTCATGCGGGGCGATGTGGGTGTGAGGTAAACAACCCCCAAGGGGCGTGTTGCTTAGGTAATGTGAACGCTTTTGTACGGGGTCTCAAAGAGGTGTAAGTAGGAAAGCTTGTATGAAACATTATGGTGTGATTCAACTACCGTCAATTACTTAGCAAAAATATCAGAGGCAGCTGAGATGATACGGCAGCCTCATTAAGCTATTGGGCAATATATTTAATTCAATATTGATACGTTTAGCCGTACACAAGTAACGGCAAGTTGTCGTGTTTTTACAATACAGGGTTTCGCGATTTTGTTAAATTTGGAGGATAAATAGGGCAAGTCCCATTTCGTAAATAGAGGTAGTGGAAAAGTGAAACTATCGCAAGTCCGACTGTTGGTAAGAAACTTCGATAAAAGTGTGGCGTTTTACAGAGATGTGATGGAGATTCCATTGGGATTTTCCGAAGAAGATGCAGTTCGCATCGTTTAAGACTGGCGAAACCAAAATAGAAATTTTTTCCGATCAAAATATGGCGGAAGTGATCGGTGAACACAATCTTCTAACCGAGGCAGAATCAAAATCGAAATTCTTACTCACTTTTGAAGTGGATCAAGTTGATGAGGTTTGCGCCCGTTTGAAAGATAAAGGGGTGGTACTCCTTAACGAGCCTCATGATAGGCAGGCCGCTGTGAAGCCGTTTTTATTATTTGCGTGTTTGAATTGATAATGAAAATCAATGGGTAGTTAGATTTTTGGGTTGTCATTTTAGGATGTTGCAATGTATAAGCGGGTATGTTAAGATCGTGCTGACACTTAACGATTGGAGTTGAAGAGGATAATGTAATATTTCTTGCCACTTTTTGAAGAATAAAGCAGGATTTGTTTTATTCTTTATTGGCAAGAAAGTTACCTTATTCTTTTCACTCAGAAAATATATCTTTTTCATTCCCTGAACCGGGTTGGATTTGCCGTATTTTTTTGAGCTACAAGAAAGGTAACTTTCTTGTAGCTCTTTTTTATTTTGACAAAGGAGGTTACCGACATGTCATTGATCAAGGTAACGAACCTGACGTTTGCCTATGACGGCAGTTACGACAACATCTTTGAGGATGTAAGCTTTCAAATTGATACCGACTGGAAATTGGGCTTTACGGGGAGAAACGGACGGGGCAAGACCACGTTTCTCAATCTGCTGCTCGGCAAATACGAATACAGCGGAACGATTTCGGCCAACGTCAGCTTCGAATACTTCCCATTCCACGTTGAACACAAAGAGAACAATACCATCGACATCGTCGCCGACATCTATCCAGACTTTGAGCACTGGCAGCTTCTTCGCGAGCTTTCGCTGCTGAAAGTGTCGGAGGACGTGTTATACCGACCGTTCGAATCGTTGTCCAACGGAGAACAAACGAAGGTGCTGCTGGCGGCCCTGTTTTTGAAGGAAAACCGTTTTTTGCTCATTGACGAGCCGACCAACCATCTGGACCTGCATGCTCGGAAGCTGGTCAGCGATTATTTGAACGACAAGAGCGGATTTATTTTGGTGTCGCATGACCGGGCGTTTCTCGACAACTGCGTGGACCACATTCTTTCGATCAACAAGACTAATATCGAAATCCAGAAAGGAAATTTTTCTGACTGGTGGGAGAACAAACAGCAACAGGACAACTTTGAGATGGCCGAGAACGAAAAGCTGAGGAAGGACATCAAGCGGCTGTCCGAAGCAGCCAAGCGGACGAGCAACTGGTCGCACGAAGTGGAAAAAACAAAAAACGGCACCCGCAACTCTGGCTCCAAGGTCGATAAAGGGTACATCGGTCACAAGGCTGCCAAAATGATGAAGAGGTCCAAATCGATTGAGCAAAGACAACAATCCGCGATCGAGGAAAGATCCCAGCTGCTTAACAACGTTGAAAGCTCGGAAAGCCTGAAAATATCTCAGCTGGCGTATCACAAACACCAATTAGTCGAGCTTGACCGCGTTTCGATTCATTATGGCGAGAAGAAAGTTTGCCGCGAGGTCAGCTTTACTGTCGAGCAAGGGGACCGCATTGTGCTCTCCGGTCCGAACGGCTCAGGAAAATCCAGCTTGCTCAAACTTATTTGCGGCGAGGAAATTCCTTATTCCGGCGCGTTTCGAATAGGGAGCCAGCTAAAAATTTCCTTCGTTTCGCAAGACACCTCGTACTTGCGGGGCAATTTGTCGGAATTCGCCAGAAACAGCGGGATTGACGAAAGCCTGTTCAAATCGATTTTAAGGAAATTCGATTTTTCGCGCTTGCAATTCGAAAAGGACATCGCTTCTTTTAGCGGCGGTCAGAAGAAAAAGGTGCTGATCGCGAAAAGCCTCTGCGATCGGGTTCATTTGCATGTTTGGGACGAACCGCTCAATTTTGTCGACGTCATTTCCCGGATGCAAATCGAAGAACTGCTGCTGGAGCATTCTCCGACCATCCTTTTTGTGGAGCATGACAGCGAGTTTTGTAAGCATATCGCGACAAAGATTGTGGAACTGAAAGAGATAAACAAATTCTAGGAGGATGAAAGCGATGAAGAATGAGGTTGTAGATGATTGTGTGAACCGGTTCCAGTTAGGTGAAGCGGTTCACAAAAAAACAAATCGGTTGCCGGAGGTTTACCAATCTATCGACTGGTGCACGTAGCGATCCGTCTGCAAACGTATGCGCTTTTTCTGTATAGTTGGTTAATGACGTGTCAAAGTGCCAACTGACGGTTGCTTTTTTACGTTTTCTCCGGCGGTAAGGAGAAGACATGAGACTAACCTCGAAATTTGAAACGATTCGGCGAATATTGTCCGACTTCAAGCAGCCCGAGTATCGGTATGCTCAGATTATGGACGCGATTTTCAAGCAGAACGTCGGCGAATACGGACGGATGACGATACTGCCCAAATTTTTGCGCGACGAGTTGACCCGGATGCTTGGTCCGAAGGTCTGCAGCATCGTTCCGGTAAAGGAACTCACGTCGAAACAGGTCAGCAAGGTGCTGTTTGCCATTGCGGGCGACGAACGTGTGGAGGCCGTACGACTTACTTATGAGCGGGGGTGGAAATCGTATTGTATTTCCACGCAGTGCGGCTGCGGATTCGGGTGCAGGTTTTGCGCCACCGGTACCATCGGCCTGAAACGAAATCTGACCGCCGACGAAATTACCGACCAATTGTTGCACTTTCGCTTGAACGGCCACGCCTTGGACAGCGTCTCATTCATGGGCATGGGGGAGGCGCTTGCCAACCCGCATATTTTTGATGCAATAACGATTTTGACCGACCCGCATCTCTTTGGCTTAGGACATCGACGAATTACGATTTCCACCATCGGCCTGTTGCCGGGGATCGACAAGCTGACACGGGGGTTTCCGCAGGTCAATCTAACCTTCTCGCTGCATTCGCCGTTTGACGATCAGAGAAGCGAGCTGATGCCGATCAACGACCGATTCCCGGTCCGCGACGTGCTGAAGGCATTGGATCGTCATATCCGGCATACCGGGAGAAAGGTGTATATTGCGTATATTCTTCTTCGAGGAGTCAACGACTCGACGGCGCATGCGGAAGGAGTTGCCGAGTTGTTAAGGGGAAGGGGACCTGGGGAACATCTCTATCATGTTAACCTGATTCCATTCAATTCGACCGAAGTTACGCCAGACAGCTATCGGCAATCTGATCCTAGTCGGATTAAAGCGTTTGTTCGGATCTTGAAGTCAAAGGGTATCAGCATCACGGTCCGAACTCAATTCGGATCGGACATTAACGCGGCATGCGGCCAGCTATACCGCTCCAAATAATCGATGTCGGAAACTAAATTTATTACGCCGGACGCAGCGGGTCTGCGACTGTAAATCAAAACGGCTGCCATGAAGAGGGCAGCCGTTTTGATTTACGACGTAGGCTTACAAGTAAATAAAAAGACGGTCCTACCTGAAAGTGGGGAGTTATCGTATTTCCCTTCATTAATAATTGGGGTTATGAAACCGACTAATGTGGGAGAGCACATCGCTGATGGTACGTTCAGGAACGTGG